>CAZSBC010000013.1:0-31976 GCA_964605195.1 uncultured Spirochaetales bacterium
CTCTTCCGATCTGTTTAACCCCGATGGCGCTTGACGATGCCCCCCGGGTAACGGGAAAGGCAGTGGGATTTGCGCAGGCTGACACCATTATTGTTGCCAGGAAGCTCTACAGCGGAGAAATATCCCCGGAAGATTTTTCGGTCCCCAATATCCATACATTGTATCCCAAGCGTGACTACCATCGCATGTATATCGGCGGCATAGAAGCCATTTTGCAGAAGACGGATAGGTAATGACAGTTAGGCTGCATCGGCAATTAACCAGAGAGGCCGTTACCCAGGAACTCCCGGAACTCTTTGCTCGGGAAGTTCGCATGATCGTCCGGGGTAATGCAGCCGTGGATCACCAGGTCCTGTTCAGATATCGCCGGGAATATCATGTGGATCGTATTCCGTTTGCCCCCCATGCCGATGCATGGGAGATGGGACAGCTTGTAATTGCCGAGCGGGAAGCCCGGATACAGCAGTATGCTGCCTTGGGCAGTATGCGGAAAGCCTACCGACACATAGGGGCGCTGCTACATACCGTCCAGGACCTGTTCAGCCACTCAAACTTCCGCAATCTCAATGCAGAACAGCAAGAGGAGTGTGTGTCAGCCTTCATTGGCCGTAAACCCATCCCGCAAGGGTTTACCATCTGCTCCTACAGCCTGGTGGGCAACCTGCTGCCTCCTGGGCGCAGGGATCCGTTCAATCATGCAGCCAACCATGCCGACCTTGCACCGGAACCGGTCTACTCCGGAGCTCTGGATGCATCCCGCCGGATCCTGCGTGAGATCAGGAAATACCTGATGAAGGAGTCCATGATAGATTGAAGATTCTGGTATCAGAGCCAAATGCAGCATATACACAAGCATTGATCTTGGATGGGTATAGGGCATTTGGCTGTATGATTTCGTGCAAACAACAACCTTTTTGCATGAAGCTCAATCAATAAATTGACTTATGCCACACTGGTAATCTATACTGAGTATCTGGAAAACAATCGGTGAGAAGCCGATTCTTGAAAATCAAAGTAAGGAGAGACGTATGAAGAAACTCGGATTATTGCTGCTTGTACTGGCAGCGGGTGCAATGCTGTTTGCACAGGGTGCTGATGAAGCACAGGCAGGAGATGAGGCTTTCAAGGTTGCCTTTGTATATATCGGGCCCCCGGGAGACCTCGGCTGGACATATATGCATGATCAGGGCAGGCTCTACATGGAGGATGCGCTTGGCGACGCAGTTGAGACAGCCTATATCGAAAGTGTTGAAGAGGGACCCGACAGTGCCAGGATCATGGGACAGTACGCTTCACAGGGCTATGACATGATCTTTGCCACCTCTTTCGGGTATATGGACTATATGCTGGAGACAGCCATGCAGTATCCTGACACTATCTTCGAGCACTGCTCTGGGTACAAGACCAATGATAACATGGCCACCTATTTCGGAAGAATGTATCAGCCCCGTTATCTTTCAGGTATGGTAGCCGGCGCTATGACAGAGACCAATGTCATCGGTTTCGTGGCAGCATTCCCAATTCCCGAAGTAGTCCGTGGAATCAATGCCTTCACACTGGGAGCCCAGTCCATGAATCCCGATGTGGAAGTGCGGGTAGTCTGGACATACACCTGGTATGATCCGGTAAAAGAGCGTGAAGCTGCCGTAGCCCTTCTGGATGCCGGTGCCGATATCCTTGCCCAGCACCAGGATACGACTGAACCGCCAAAAGCGGCAAAAGAGCGCGGTAAACTCAGTGTTGGATACGATGCCGACATGAGGAAGTTTGTCGGGGATTCAGTGCTGGTGTCACCGGTATGGAACTGGGGGCCCTACTACGCCGAAACGGTTGAGAGTGCCATGAATGGTGAATGGGAAACCCATCAGTTCTGGGGCGGTCTTGCCGAGAATACCGTTACATTATCAGATTTCAGCCCGCTGGTTCCCCAGGATGTCCAGGATGCAGTGCTGGCAAAGAAAGCCGAGATAGTAAGTGGAAGCTGGGATGTCTTTACCGGTCCTATATACGATCAGGATGGAAACATTGTAGTGCCAGCCGGTACCGTCATGGATGATGGTGCAAAGCTAGGCATGAGCTTTTTCGTGGATGGGGTTGTCGGTTCCATAGATTAGATGAAGAACCAACAGACATAGGATTCATAATAGCTGGCGGGATGCAGGCGACTGATCGTCCCGCCGGTTTTCTATCTGGATGATGGAATGGCATCGGCTGCCGTAACAGTACAGCCATGTAGGTAGTGATTCCATACAGTTTCCCAGATTCGGATACCAAGGAGCCTGCTTGTGGAAAACGGTGATACACTGAAAGAAGCAAACAGAGAGATACTGCGCATGTCCGGGATAACAAAACGGTTTCCCGGAGTCGTTGCCAATGACAGTATTGATCTGCATCTCAACCGGGGGGAAGTACTCGCTCTGCTGGGAGAAAACGGTGCCGGAAAAAGTTCCCTGATGAATGTTCTGGCCGGTCTGTACCGTCCTGATGAAGGATCGGTCTTCGTGAAGGGAAGACATGTATCCATCCACAGCCCGCAGGATTCAATGCGTCTGGGTATCGGTATGATTCACCAGGAGTTCATGCTGGTCGACACGATGACGGTTGCGGAGAATATCGTACTGGGCATGAAGGAGCTTCCCTTTATCCCATCGATGCAGGAGATCAGGGAGCGGGTGAACCAGATCTCTAAGCGCTATAAACTTAAAGTGGACCCCGATGCGTATATCCATGAACTGAGCGTCGGGGAGCAGCAGAGAGTCGAGATCCTGAAGTTGGTCTATCAGGGTGCCGATATCCTGATACTTGATGAACCTACCGCCGTACTTACCCCCCAGGAGGCCCGGGATCTCAATGCCATCATCGGGATGATGCTATCGGAGGGTAAGTCGGCAATATTCATCACTCATAAGATGGATGAAGTAATCGCCTTCTCCCACCGGGTCCAGGTGCTTCGCAGGGGCAAGACTGTGGCAACCTGCGAAACTGCCGGCATTACCCCTAAGGAGCTTGCCAGGATGATGGTCGGTAGGGAAGTGCTGTTCCAACTTGAGCGTAAGCCCTACAATCCGGGGGAACCGAAACTGCAGGTGCGGGAAGTGAGTGTGGAGCTTGCCGGCGGCCGGCTGCTGCTGAAGGATATTGACTTTGAGATCAGGGAGGGGGAGATCCTCGGTATCGCAGGGGTGGCCGGAAACGGACAGCAGGAGCTAGCCGAAGTACTTACCGGGCTGATGCCGGTTACCCGGGGTAGTATTCTGCTCGATGGTACTGATGTGACCGGACTTTCCCCACTGAGCATGATCAGACATGGTGTGAGCCACATACCTGCCGACAGGGGGGCCATGGGCGTTGTCGGAGATATGAGTGTTGCCGACAACCTGGTGATGAAGAAGTATCGCAGGAAACCGATGTCGAATCACGGGGTGCTCAGGGGATCGGTCATACTTCGCTTTGCCCGGGCCATGATAGAGCTGTTCAGCATAGCCACGCCAAGTTCGGCAACACGGGTGAAGTTTCTCTCCGGGGGGAATATTCAGAAGACCATACTCGCCCGGGAAATTGATTCCTGCGGAGGCATCCTCGTTGCCGTCTATCCATCCCGCGGACTGGATGTCGGAGCCACCGAGGCGGTCCGGCGCAACTTGCTTGAACAGCGTGATAACCGTGCCGCTGTCCTGCTGGTATCCGAGGAGCTGGAAGAGCTGATGATGGTTGCCGATCGTATCGCTGTCATGTTCGAGGGACGGATCATGGGAGTCGTATCTGTCAATGAGACGAATATTGAGGAACTGGGTATGATGATGGCCGGTATGAGCAAGGAGCAGGTGGTATGAGAATTATACTTGAGAAACGAGAATCCCGTTCCAGGCGAGTGCTGTTTCTTGTCCCGGTTATCTCTTTCCTGGTTTCATTGCTTCTGGGAGCCATAGTACTGGCTGTCTCCGGGGCAAATCCATTCTTGACCTATATCTACATGGCCAGGGGAGCCTTCGGCAGCTGGCCGGGTTTCACCGAGACGCTGGTGAAGGCAATCCCGTTGATTCTCACCGGGCTGGGAGTTGCCATTGCTTTCAGGTTGCGTTTCTGGAACATCGGGGCCGAAGGCCAGTTCATCTGGGGAGCCATCGGAACCGCCTGGGTCATGATATTCTGGACATTCCTGCCCGTTCAGCTACTGCTGCCCGTAGGACTTCTGGTGGGTATGATCTTCGGTGCCCTCTGGGCAGGAATCCCAGCCGTACTCAAAGCCCGGCTTGGGGTGGATGAGACCCTGACAACCCTAATGATGAACTATGTGGCCATCCTGCTGGCAGAGTACCTCTACTACGGACCCTGGCGGGACCCGGAAGGCTACGGTTTCCCAGGCACCAGACCCTTTCCCAGGGAGGCCTGGCTGCCGAGGATTGCCGGGAGAGCTCACGTGGGGATATATCTTGCCCTGGTGGCTGCCCTGATTCTGTGGTTCGTGCTTTACCGTACCAAATGGGGGTTTGAGATCAAGATGATAGGCATGAACAAGCGGGCCGCGCGGGTGCAGGGGGTGAATATTGCCAGGAACATTGTCCTGGTTCTGCTGGTTTCCGGAGCGCTGAGCGGCCTGGCCGGTGGTGTGGAGGTGGCAGCGGTACAGCATCGTCTGATGAAGGGTATCGACATGGGCTATGGCTTTACCGCCATTATCATTGCCTGGATGGCACAGCTGAATCCAATTGCCGCTGTGTTCGTAGCCCTGATCATGGGAGGTATCCTCGTCGGTGGTGACCAGATACAGATGATGATGGGACTCCCGGCTTCAATGGGGCTTGTCCTGCAGGGGCTGCTGCTTTTTCCGTTGCTCGCAGGATCCATATTCTCCGATTTCCGCCTGAAACGGGTACTTGAGAAGGAGGTAGAGTGATGCAGCTGATTACATCATTACTTGCAGTGACACTGGGTGCCGGCACCTCGCTGCTGTTTGCCACCCTTGGTGAGGTGTATACGGAACGGGCCGGGATCCTGAATCTCGGGGTCGAGGGCATGATGATGATGAGCGCTCTCAGTGCCTTCACCGTCTCCTATTACAGCGGAAGCCTGCTGCTGGCAGTCATAGCTGCCATGCTGGTTGGTGCTGTACTTGCAGCTGTTCATGCATTTCTCTCCATCACCATGCGTGCCAACCAGGTCGTAAGCGGCTTGAGCATCACCCTCTTCGGTACCGGGCTTGCCAGTTATCTCGGGCAGCGGCTTGGGCCGGCAACGAACGGCCGGAACCTTGCCGGCATGACGGCAGCAAGCTTCAGAGACATTGCAATTCCGGGGCTCGGGAAGGTTCCGATCCTTTCAGCGCTGTTCAATCAGGATATCCTCACCTATATGCTTATTCTGCTCGTTCCGCTGGCATGGATCTACATGTACCGGACGAAGGCAGGACTCTCCCTCAGGGCTGTGGGGGAGAACCCGCGGACAGCAACTGCCATGGGGATCTCTGTCTCCCGGGTTCGCTACCTCTATACCATTCTCGGAGGAGTCCTTGTCGGACTCGGCGGTGCCCACCTCACCTTGGGCTATACCCCGGGCTGGTCTGAGAATGTGACTGGCGGACGGGGCTGGATCGTTATTGCCCTCGTGATCTTTGCCGGATGGAATCCCGGCAGGGCAATCTTCGGCGCCATAATCTTTGGAGGTATCAACGCCATCCAATTCAGGCTGCAGGCTGCAGGTACCGTCATACCGGCCTCCTTCCTCAATATGGCCCCCTATATTGTCACTATCGTGGTGCTGGTCATCATGAATGTCCTTGGAAGGAAACGCAAGGGATCGTTTTCACCGCCATCGGCACTGGGGACATCGTTTGCGATTGAGGATAAGTGATGGAGCCCATCGGCAGCTGCAGCTCAGCTGCCGGGTCTCCAGACTTCATCGTTGAGGAATACCACCCCGTTGACGATATCTATCCGTTTGAAATCCCCATTGGGATAGCGTATCGTACCGGTAAGCCGTCCCTGGTAGTAGGTCCCCTCGAAGAGCGAGCCCCCGTCCAAGTTCAGGGTGAACTCCCCACCGCCTGAAAGCTGAGCGAGATCCACCTCAAGATCAATTGTTTCAACAGCACGGCTGCCCCTGGATTTTCTTGTTTTGAACTTGGTGCCGTTGTAGGTGACGGTATAGTTGGTAACCTTCGAGCCCTGGGTGATGGACATAGTCCCGGTGAAGTCATTCTCTACTGCTTCATCCTGGGTCAGCTCCATGACAGTCACCTTATCGGGGCTTTCACTGAAATCAGTTCCTTGTTCGAACAGCTTCTCGGAGTGCGTGATTTCGGTCAGACCGGTGACTGAAACACGCTGCTCAATCTCCTTGACGACCCGCTGCCGGGTATTGCCCTTATCATTCACAAAGGTTGTCAGGCTGTTGAGCTGCTTCTCCTCCAGGGCCATCGGGGTCTCGGAAGCATCATAGGTTTCATTGTACCTGGTCACTGTCTGGGCGTAGAGTTTCTTGGCCTTCTCAACACTCTGCAGCATGAAGACCACCATGTTTCGTTCAGCCTGGTTGTTGCGTTCGGCGTAGTAGGTGATGGATTCATAATCCGGGCGGTTCGGGGCCTTTCGTGAAGCTTCATCCGCCCTGAAATTCCCCGTGCTCTCCTTGTAGCTGTAGAAACCGCCGGGAACGGCTATTGTCGGCTCGGGAAGATCCGTTGCGTCGGTAAAGAGGCTGGGATCACTATACGTGTCAAGGCCGAACTGGTAATCGGTGAGGTTGGTGAGGATATCATCAGCAACTATGGCATAGACGTTGCCGTTGTCGGCTGCAACCGGCCCGAAACGGTAGTTGGCATGCTCCACCTTTGCTCCGTCATGCATGTTGTCATAGTAGTCGATATACCCGGTAGTCGCCCAGTCCGCTGCAAGGTTGCCCCAGCTTCCTCCCGTGACATAATACTCCTCATAGACATAATCGAGCATGAAGTCACCGGCATCATAGACGTAGAGCTTGATCCGGTAGCCGTTGTCGCCCTCCGGACGCATGGAAAATCTGGCGGAGATAGCGGGATTGGTGCCGTAGAAATCGGTGATGACGCTGTTGCCTCCCGGGATGTTGATCTCGTTGGAGACGTTGCCTCCGTTGGCGGCATAGGTGGCATCCGGGGTGTTCTTGATTGGACTGTCTACAGCAGTGGCATCGTAGTTCACCGTTCGGGACCCGGTACTCAGGTCTTTATCCAGGGCCAGCATCCGCACTGCGGTATCAAGGCCTGTCGAGAAGGCCGCAAGGTCTTCGAGATCCACATCCACGTTGCTGTTGAAGATCAGTTGGCATCCCCCGGAGAGCGCTGCCACCAGAATGAGTGACAGAAGCATCGTCATCAATTTACTTTTTTTCATATCATACTCCTGCTCCTGCATCGAATGCAGGAGCATCTCCCTATAATAGTAATAATAAACATCGCGGAAAACAAGCAGTTACATACCAATATGCAGCAAGTTACTGCTTTGGAGAAGGGCGAACGGCAGCCGCCTCAGCTGCGCCTGATCCTCTTGCCGATGCTCCTCAGTGCCCGGGATGTTCTCGTCCGGATGGTTGCGGCTGCTTCCGGCTCCGCGGCCTCAGGTGCGGACCTTCTCCGAACCAGCCTGATGTCATACCGCGGGCTGCCCTGAATGGCATCAAGGCGTTCCCGCTGCCGGTTGAGAATCCTTGAGGACTGGTGGGCAGCTCTCCGCCTGCGCTTCTCCTCCCATGACAGCGGTTCCCGCAGCAGGAGGAAGCCCTTCTCAAGCAGGTCGTCGATCTCATCAAGGAAGGTGCCCTGCTTGACGTGGAAGGCCAGCATGCATGATATCCCGGCTGCAATAGATATGCTGTGGAAGGCATTATCGACAATATCCTGGTAGGTTCTCCATCGCCAGTTCTTGATGAAGCGGTTTTTCAGCTGTTCCAGCAGCAGCCGTATGGAGCCGAAGACAGCCAGGAAAATGAGGCTCAGCTGCGGAAGGGAGACAACCCTGTTGAAAGCCGCCATGGATTCGGAGATGAACAGCACGATGATCAGCGATATCAACGCCTCTCCGAGGGATATGACCCAGAGTGTCGTCTTTACCACCTTCTGTGAAGTGCTCGTCTTTCCGATGATATCCGAGAGGTTGCCGGTAATACGGTTGAACTTCTTCAGGATATCCTGCCTGCTGTTGCGGTTGCGATAGCTCTTCGAGTAGGCGTAGATTTTCTGCGTGACCTGTACCGTGAAGAGGTGATTGATGAGATCCCGCATCTGGCTGAAGGCAAAGGAGAAGGCCCAGCTGCTGTTGTAGGTATTGCGGTTCCGGCTTAACGACGAAAGATCATCATACACCTGCACTATGTTTTCGATACTCCCGGAGAAGGGACCCATGATCTTCTGTTCATTACCGTCACCGCCGAGGGAGGAGACTGTGGCCCTTACGGTATCGATGCATCCGGGATTTTCGGTGGTATCCATATATATTCGATACCATAAGCACTACGGCAAGGCAAGGGCTTGAAGGGGAAGCTGGCACAATTAGAGCTTTCAGTTGCAGAAATAGTGCCTACTCTCCTGAAAACATTGACATTGACTGACCCTCAGGCAATAATGCTACTATAGTTCTGCACGTATCCGAAAACCTGCGGCAGCAACTGTTTGCTGCCGCTTACTGGAGATAATTCATGCTGGCCAGTTTTCTGAACATTTCCCGAAAAGCTCTGCTGCTTCTCGTATTACCGCTTCTGCTTGCCGGTTGCGGGTATGAAAGCCAGCTGCTTGACAGGTCCGGAAGGGAGATCCTTCCGGTACAGGTCAGTGAACAGGAGGGTATCGCTGCGCCGTCAGTTGTTTTCCTCGACGGCTTCGGGAACGAGATCAATATCGAATCGGAAGCTGATATCGCCGGCAGTTATGTGCGCCTGATACGGGAACCGGGTATTGAGGAGTTCTGGCAGATGCAGTACCGTTTCCGTCGTCGCAGGGAAGGCAGCCTGCTCTGGGAAGAGTGGGGAGAGTGGCAGAACTATGATGATACCAACCGCCCCCGGATAGGGGAAGAGGGTGAGTATGAGATGCAGGTCCGCTATGCTGACCCCAACAGTGATCCGGACGCACCGCCGCTCCTCTCGCTGACGGATGAGCAGCTCGGCAGGCCGGCTTTCCTCTATGTGGAGCCGGTCGGCAGACCGGGAAGATATATCAGGGACGGAGAAATCGTTGCTGCAGATGTCCAGGCAACGCTGCCTGACAAGCGGTATACCACCATAGAGGGAAATCTGCTTACTCCCCAGATCTGGATCATGAAGGAGTCCACCGGTACTATCTACAAGTCAAGTGACGTAATCCGGCTTGAAGTCCTTGAGGGTTATGTGAATACCTATCAGGCCCGGGTGCTCTATCTGGATGCCGGAGGAGATATCAACAGTGAATCCCCGATTCTCACCTTTACCATCGACAAACAGCGCCCGGGGAAACCGATTGTCACGAAGATCGGGTTTGTGGACGATAACGGCTTTACCATACCCCCGAACTCCCGTACCAATTCCGATGCCCTGCTGACCGTGCAGCATGAGCAGGGCGAAGAAGAGCTGGTACTGCAGTACTATACCGCCCTCCCGAACGCCTCCTGGGCTGATATGGAGATGGTTGGCAGGATGACGGGCATAGCCCGCTTTTCCGTACCCGAGAACAGCGAACTGAACCTGAAGTCGCTGCGGCTCCGGTATCGGGACGCCGCCGGGAACACATCGGTTCCATCGGATGAGTTTGTCTATAATGAGGGAATTGTCATTGACCGTATCACCCCGTCAGCCCCCCCGTGGAGCCTAGCAGCAGATGGGAATACGGTGGTCGATCTGGTGAATTCAACGGTGACCCTGACAGCGAGACTGCCTAAGAGCGAACTCTCCGGAAGTTTTGAATTCAGCTATGACAGCAATATAGACGGAACCTTCACTGCCTGGCAGAAGCTTCCTATAGGCTCAGGTTTCGATTTCACCGGGACAGATGGGCGGGTTACTCCGTTTCAGGTACGCATCCGTTTTACGGATGCTGCCGGGAATATGAGCAGTGTGCTTGAGAAGAGTTTTACCATTGATCGGGCACGGCCGGAAGCCCCCGACTGGGAACTGCTCGATAGCAACGGAAACAGTGTCCATCACAATCGCAGACTGACCCTGCCGGCTTTCCTCAGCCCCGTTCCTCCCGAGAGTGAAACCGATGGACTGTTCCAGTACCGGTTCAGCATAGATGCGGTAGAGGCCTTCTCTCCCTGGAGCACTATTGAGGAGGGAGAAACTGTGGAGTTCAGCGGTGAGGAGAATCAGACCCTCCATTACGATGTGGAGATCCGCTACCTGGACAGGGCGGGGAACTCCAGTCCCGTGCTGTCCCGCTCATTTGTCATAGATCGCAAGATACCCGATGCCCCGGCATGGGAACTCGTCACTGAAGAAGGCTTTGAGGTGGGCAATTCCTCCTTCACCAGCAGCGATGTCCTGCTCTATCCCACCCGGCCGGAGGGGGAGAAGATTGGCATCTTCGAGTACCGTTATCGAACAGGGGAGAAGCCAATGCCTGAGGAGTGGACACCTCTCTCCGGAGGAGATTCAGTACTCTTTACCGCGGAGCAGTATGCCGAGCAGCATTTCAGCATTGAGATTCGTTTCCGGGATGAAGTGAACAACGTCTCGGAGAGCAGCATCAGGACCTTCACAATAGACAAGCTGCCCCCCAAAGCCCCCTTCTGGAACCTGGTCCGCTATACCTACGGGGTCCAGGTAGATTCCCAGGAGGATACAATTCACGGGCCGGTACGCCTCTATGCCACCATACCGCCGGATGAGCGGGGCGGAGGGGTGTTTGAGTATCATCTGCAGATACGGGAGGATCCCTATTTCCCGTGGACCGAACTGCCCAGCGGCTACTATACCAGTTTTGAGGGAGCCTATCAGGAGAGTGTCGAGTATACCGTGGAGATACGCTATAGGGATGAAGCCGGTAATGTGAGCCCGATCAGGAAGAAAACCTTCTTTGTCGACCGTGACATCCCGGCTCCGCCGATCTGGCTGCTTGAAGACAGTGAGGGGGTTGAGGTCTTTGAGGACCGTGTCATGAATCTTCCGGCAATTCTCACGGCAGCGGATCCTGTTGATGAATCCGGTGGTACCTACGAATACAGCTATACCCTTGATGACAAGTCCTACAGCGACTGGATACCTCTGCCCGTCGGGGAAGCAAGGGAGTTTGATGGAATAGAGGATGAAAACGTCAGATACACCATTCGAATACGTTATGTCGACCGGACCGGGAACTCCAGCCCTGTCGTCTCGCGATCATTCTTTATCGATTATGAGCGCCCGGCTGCACCGGTATGGGATATTGTGGATGAAGCCGGCCTGAAGGTGACCAACGGACAGGTTGTTACCGGTAAGGCTGTACTGACAGCCACTGACCCCTCCTATGAGACCGGTGGTGTGTTCCAGTATGCCTTCGATGATAATCGTGACGGACTCTTTTCCGACTGGGAGGCGATGGAAATCGGGGAGACGACAACCTTTCTCGGAAAAGATGATGATAAGGTATGGATTGATCTGAAGATCCGCTACATCGACAGGACGGGGAATCCGGGTGCAGAGGATGCCATCCAATTCAAGATTGATCGGAACCCCGCATCAGAAACATCCGAATAGCAAGGCGCTGCACCTCAGGACGATGAATCACTGAAGCTGCCCAACTGCCACCGGACAGGGTGGCAGTTGTCGCCCCCGAACTATCGCTTAGCTACTGCCTCGTGCTCAATGCTGATCTGGTCATGATAGCGTGAGAGGTAGCGGTTGAATCCGGCCACGTCTTCGGGATCAGGTTGGACCGGGGTACTGATGCTGCCTGCTGTCAGAGCATCGATGAAGTCAGCCAACCGTTGCTCCCCGGCAGCAAGGTGCATGTAGGCGGCGAGGAGGGCCATCCCCCAGGCCCCGCCCTCACCGGCAGTTTCAGGCAGGCTGACGGGAATCTTCGTTGCGGCCGCCATGATTCGCTGCCCCACCTCTGTTGTCTTGAAGAACCCTCCATGTCCCCGGATTTCATCTACGCTGATACCCTCATCCTTTGTCAGTACGTCAAGTCCTGTCCGAAGGGCGCACAGTGCCGTGAAGAGCAGTGATCGCATGAAATTACCGAGGGTGAAGGGGTCGTCGGGGTTGCGGACGAACAGCGGGCGACCGGCTGTAAGGTTCATGACATGCTCTCCCGATATGAAGCTGTAATGGAGCAGCCCGCCTGCATCGCTATTTCCCGCAAGGGCGGCATGAAGCAGCGTGTCATACAGCTTCCCTGTATCGACAGGATACCCGAGTGCGTCAGATGCCTGTCGGAACAGTTCAATCCAGGCATCGTAATCCGAGGTGCAGTTGTTGGAGTGGGCCATGCCGACCTGCTTTCCCTCGGGGGTCACCACGATATCGATCTCCGGATGGACCTTCGTGATCTTCTTGTCAACCACCAGCATGGCAAATACCGAAGTTCCGGCTGATACATTCCCGGTCCGTTCCCTTATGCTGTTGGTGGCCACCATACCGGTTCCCGCATCGCCTTCAGGCGGGCAGAGTGGGATATTCCCCTTCAGGGTCCCGGTAGGATCAATGAGGAGGGCACCCTTATCGGAAAGGGTCCCGGCCGCCTTCCCGGCAGGTAGAACCTCGGGAAGGATCCCTGCAAGCTTCCAGGGTATGAGCACCTGATTCTGCTCTGCAGTCAGTGCTTCAAAGGCAGCGACCATTCCAGCATCATAATCAAGCGTATCGGGGTCCACCGGGAACATGCCGGAGGCGTCTCCGATACCGATTACCCTATTACCGCTGAGCCGGTAATGAATGTAGCCTGACAGGGTGGTCATGTAGGTAATTTCCGGGATATGGTCCTCGCCATTCAGGATGGCCTGATAGAGATGGGCTATGCTCCAGCGCTGGGGCATGGCAAACTGCAGTCGTTCGGTAAGAATGCCGGCAGCAACCCCGGTGATATTGTTTCTCCAGGTCCTGAACGGAACAAGCAGGTTGTCGTCTCTGTCCAGCACCAGGTAGCCGTGCATCATCCCGCTGAAACCCATTGCCGCCAGCTTGGTAATCGAGGTCTGGTATCGCGTTGCAACATCCGCAGCCAGGTCGGCGTAACAGGCGGCTATACCCTTCCAGGCATCGGCCAGGTCATAGGACCAGATCCCGTCAACCAGCCTGTTTTCCCAGCCATGGGCTCCTGAAGCCAGCGGCCTGCCCTCCGGATCTATCAGGGATGCCTTTATACGGGTGGATCCCAGCTCGATACCGAGATATGCCATTCCATGATCTATGACCGTTCTCCCCTTTTCCATGGCAGCCTCCTCAGTGTGAGAATTGATACGTATCTATATCATAGCATGTTATGGTAGCATGAATATATCGTTGATGTAAACGATTACATGAGCTTGTCAAGCCAACTTCTGCCTATCGGGGGCCGTTGTCTGCGGTACCGGACGAGAGACCTGTTACCCCGTAACCTGATCATATCGACATCATACCCAACATGTACTATACTTGCCGATAAACATGTATCTGCGAAGCAGCGGCAGGTAATCTTGACCAGGTAACGGGAATGAGCAGTAACTATCGTCTAGGTATCGATATCGGATCAACAACAGCAAAGGCAGTTCTGACAGATGAGCTGGGTAGTATTCTCTACGGGACCTACCTGCGCCATAATGCCAGGATCTTCGCTACCCTTGATACCATCCTGGAGGAGATCAGGGAACGTTTCGGTGCTGATCTGCTGATCAGCGTTCTCTTTACCGGAACAGCCGGCATGGGAATTGCAGAGCGGACCGGGATCCCGTTTGTGCAGGAGGTCTCTGCTTCGGCGGCCGTTATCCGCCATTCGATGCCGGATGTACGCACATTCATTGACCTGGGCGGGGAGGATGCGAAAATCATCTTCTTTGATGACCAGCTGCGTCCTGATATCAGAATGAACGGCAACTGTGCCGGCGGAACCGGAGCGTTCATCGACCAGATGGCGGTTCTGCTGAATGTCCCGGTTGAAGCCTTGAGCGATGAGGCGGCAAAGAAGACGACAACCTATGCAATCGCCTCCCGATGCGGGGTCTTTGCCAAGACAGATATTCAGAATCTCATCAGCAGGGATGTCTCGACAGCAAATATAGCAGCATCCATCTACCGTGCGGTTGCCTTCCAGATAATCAGTTCACTGGCCCGGGGGATGGAGATCGTTCCAAAACTGCTCTTTGCCGGGGGACCTTTCTATTATCAGCCGGAACTCAAGCGGACATTTCTTGAAATTGTGGGTTTTGATGAGAGCTGTGCCGTTGATCCGACCCTGACAGATCCAGAGCTGACTCCAGACAGGATCCCGGCTGCAGGAGCTGCCCTCCGGGCTGCCGAAGAGGGTGTTGTCCACAAGCTGGGGACCCTGATAGCCGAGGTTGAGCGTTCCAAAGGGGTGAATGTACTGAAAAGTTCAACCCTTGAACCGCTCTTTGTCGACAACGGTGAGTTTGCACGGTGGATGGAGCAGAAGGCATCCTACCGGATAAAGACGGCTGAGTTCCGGGAGATAGCGGGTGAGAAGAGTTTTCTCGGCATCGACTCCGGTTCGACAACGACCAAGGTGGTCCTCATCGACAAGGACGGAAGGCTCTGTTTTTCCCACTATGCCCCAAACAACGGAAAACCGGTGGAAGCCGTGCTCACAGGACTTGAGCGACTGAAAACCGAAATAGAGCGAGCCGGAATTACCCTTGATCTGGGAAGAGCCGCGGTTACCGGGTACGGTGAAGAGCTGATCAAGTTCGCCTTCTCCCTTGATGAAGGCCATGTTGAAACACTTGCCCACTTCAGGGGGGCCGCCTTCTTTGAACCGGAGGTGTCATTCATTCTCGATATCGGCGGTCAGGATATGAAGGCTATCTTCGTGCGTAACCGGGTGGTGCACAACATAGAGCTGAATGAATCCTGTTCCTCCGGTTCGGGATCCTTCATTCAGACATTCGCCACCTCCATGGGGTACGGGATTGATGAGTTTGCCGAGATGGCCTGTCATGCAGAACAACCCTATGATCTCGGATCACGCTGCACGGTATTCATGAACTCCAAGGTGAAACAGGTCCTTCGGGAAGGCGGGGAGGTAGGTGATATCTCAGCCGGTCTAGCCTACTCAGTTATCAAGAACTGCCTCAACAAGGTGCTGAAGATCACTGATTTTGATGAGCTGGGTCCCCATGTCGTTGTCCAGGGAGGGACCTTCAAGAATCCGGCGGTACTGCGAGCCATGGAACTGATAACCGGCAGGAGTGTGATACGACCCGACCGGGCAGAGCTGATGGGGGCCTGGGGAGTAGCCCTGCTGGCCCGCGATGCATACCAGAAGCACCCCGAGTCAACAAAGTTTCAGCACTGGTCGCGACTGCGTGAAGCCCTGGACTATGAGCGCAGGTCCGCACTATGCCACGGCTGTGAGAATCAGTGTGAGGTCACTGTCTTCTCCTACCCGAACCGCACCGATGAAAACGGGAAGCCGCTCAGGTTCTACACAGGCAACAGATGCGAGAAGCTCTTCAGCAACCAGCCTGCCGGATCGCGGAGAGGGAAAAATCTGGCTGAGGTCAAACAGAAGCTGCTCTTCGAGCGTAAAATGTTTCCTGCTGATCTCGATGTGCCGAATGTTCGCATCGGCATTCCGCGCGTTCTCAACATGTGGGAGGATTTTCCCTTCTGGTGCACGCTTTTCGTCGCGGCAGGATGCGAGGTTACCGTGTCCGACATCTCAACGGTGGGAATGGCTGAGAAGGGGTATGGATCGGTGATGTCCGAGAATATCTGCTTCCCGGCTAAGATCACCAACGGACACATCATGAATCTCATTGAAAAGGGAGTCGATCGGATATTCTTTCCCAAGGTGCGGCATAACCGCAGTGAGTACTCCAATGTGGTGAACAGATACAACTGCCCGATAGTCACAGGATATCCCCAGGTAATAGAGTCCTCCATCAATCCCGAGGAGCAGTATGGGATTCCGTTCGACTCACCGCCGGTCAGCTTCCATGACACCGTCCTCCTGAAGAAGGTGTGTGATGAATACCTTCTTTCATTGGGTATTCCTCAGCACCTCCTGAAAAGGGCTTTCAGGAAGGCGATCAAGGCGCAGGAGTCCTTCCGGAAAAAACTGCGGGAGGAGTCAGCTGCGATTGTCAGCAGTGCCAGGCAGGAGGGGCGCAGGGTGATTCTCCTTGTCGGGCGGCCCTACCACATGGACTCCCTGATCAACATGCGAATACCGGCAATCATCAGTGATATGGGATTTGATGTCATCACCGAGGACTCGATCCCGCCCCCTGCCCGGGAAAAGCTTCCCAAGGTACATGTGCTTACGCAGTGGTCCTTTCCAAACAGAATGTTCCATGCAGCGCACTGGGCCGGTCGGCAGAAGCATGTGGAGCTGATTCAGATGAACTCTTTCGGCTGCGGGCCGGATGCCCTGACTGTCGATGAGGTGAAATCGATCCTGAATGAGTACGGGAAGCACCCGACCGTCATAAGAATTGATGAGATGACCAGCCCCGGATCGGTGCGTCTGCGGTTGCGTTCACTGACGGAATCTCTTGCCGCGCGTCCGGAGCAGGCTGTGATGATAGAGCAGAAGCCCCGCCTGGAGACGAGGATATTCGGCCAGAGGGATAAGCAGCTTACCGTGCTTGCCCCGCAGTTTTCTCCCTTCTATACCGATTTCATCATAGCTGTCTATCGTAATCAGGGCTACAAGATTGAAGTCCTGCCACTCGGTGACCGGGAGAGCATAGAACTCGGGCTGCGCTACTCCAACAATGACATCTGTTATCCTGCCACCATCGTAATCGGGGATCTGCTGAAGGCGCTCCGCAGCGGCCGGTATGATCTCAATCAGGTGGCGGTTGGCCTTACCCAGACCGGAGGCCAGTGTCGTGCTTCCAGTTATGTCTCCCTGCTGAAACGGGCCCTGCTGAAGGCCGGCTATGATCATATTCCGGTTGTCACCGCCTCGACGACCTCCCGGGGAAAGCGAGCCCTTAACTACCAGCCCGGTTTCAGGGTCCGCGCCTTGCCGTTTGCACTGACAGCCCTGTACGGCCTGGTATATGGGGATGTGTTGGCCAAGCTCTACTACTACTCGGCTGTACGGGAGATCAAGAAGGGGTCCGCCCTGAAGCTGGTGGAAAGATATATCCAGCTCGGCAGGGAGATTATTCACCATAGGGGGCGGCACAAGATGTACCGCCTGCTGCAGCGGGCAATTGCAGACTTCAACCGTCTGCCGATGGACCAGTCCATTCGTCCGAGAGTGGGCATCGTCGGCGAGATATATGTGAAATTCAACCCCTTCGGTAATCTCTATATCACCGACTGGCTGATCAGTCGCGGAATTCAGCCGGAAGTTCCCCCGTTGATTGATTTCTTTCTCATACCGCTGGTATCAAAGCCATACAATGCCGAAAAGAACATCGAAAAACTGACCCATACGGTTCGGCATGTGCTCAACCGGGCTGAAGGGTTCGTCTCCCGGATATTTGCGCAGGTAAACGGTATGCTCTCCCAGTTTGAAGGCTCCGTAACCCCGTTTCACTCGATCAGGGAGATGGCGACCAGGGCCTCTGGAGTCATTGACCTTGTCAATCAGTTCGGGGAGACCTGGCTGCTTGCCGGTGACATCGCCACCTTTGCCGAAGAGCGTATTGACACGGTCATCTGCCTCCAGCCGTTCGGCTGTATTGCTAACCATGTCATTGCCCGAGGTATAGAGAAAAAGATCAAATCTGTCTATCCCAATCTCAACCTGCTCTTCCTTGACATGGACTCGGGGATGAGTGAAGTGAATGTAGTCAACCGGATGGAGTTTATCGTTGATGGGCTGAAGAGCGAGATTGTCCGTCAGCGGACAGTGTAGCTATCGGAATTATCAATAGGGAGAGGATCACTGCGTGCCAGGGAGCTCAAGGTTGGTGAACGTATCGGTGACAGTAAACTGATACCCCGGATATTCGAAGATCGGTATCCGTGATTCGATATACCCGGCTGAGTAGCCCCAGATGCTTTCGTAAGCGGCAACATCTTCACCCACGGCAGCAATCTGTTGGAGATATCGGGCAATGGATTTTGACTCTATGATGATGATATCTCCCATGGTGTCTGTGATTGGGCTGTGCGGCCGGCTGTGATCCTGTCTGAAGGCGAGGATACGCCTTCCGTCCTCGGTGATTCCTATAGTCCGGAAAATATTGCTCTTTCCCACTCCCGGGAGATTAATGGTGTTTCGGTCGGTAGAGAGAAAGGGGAGGTCTCCCGCTTCCCTGATGGTATTGATCTGTTCAACCATCTCCTCTGAACTCTTCATGAAGCTGCGGATATAGCTGTGGTACTTCGGATCAACCCGCCCGATTGACTTCTCCTCTATCTGCTCCTGGATGGAGCGTGAGTTGCTGGCGAAATTGTGGGAATTCTCCAGATATCCCTTAACGGTGAAGGTGTAGTAGGGCAGTACCCCGATGTCATTCAGCACCTTGCGCAGTTTTGCAGAATGACCTCTGCGCGAAGCTGCCACAGTGAAGACCTCCTGGTTGGTAACCGTCCACCCGGCAGCTAGCAGACGGCTGACTGCTTCTCGGGCTTCCGGGGTAATTTCCATGGGTGTGGAGAAATGGGTCTGAATGACAAACTGCCGGATACCGATCTCCAGGGCCTTTTCGCGGAATCGTTTGAGAATTGCCACCCGTTTTCTGCTGATCCGCTGCGGCAGATAGATGGGAATCTTGGTTCCCATTCGTACACGTACGATTTCGGCATACTTCTCTCCATCGGCGCGCTGCAGGTTTGCCTCCCGCTTGCGGCGGGCCATTTCATACACAGCATCAAGAATTTGCTTGAGAGATGCCGTGGAACTCATCATGGCGTCCCCACCGGTTATGAGAATATCCTGCAGCTGGGAATCGTTCTCGAAGTAGTTCATGAGATCATCAAGCTGCTGTTTCCAGGAGGATGCAGGCCTGAGTTTCTCGAGATTGAAGTTAAACCGTCCATTCTGAAAATCATACATGCGCTGACAGTAGGAGCAGAGACCGCCGCAGGCTCTTCCCATGGTGGAAGGAATGAATATGGCCACATTGGGATAGCGCCGGTGAATATTATGACTCGGTAATACCCAGCCGGCAGCATTCGGCTTTCCGGGTTCGGCAATATCTTCCTTCTCCCAGGCCCGTATTTTCCCGAATTCATCCACAAGCTCGCGCGAATAGAGGACATAGTCGCGGATTGCAAGATCCGCATATCCTGTCACCTCTCCCGGTTCGGTATCGAGCAGGGAGAGGAAGTAGGGGGTTACGAAGAAGGGGATCCCCTTTCTGTCGGCTTCCCGCATTATTGCAATGGTCTCATCGGAGAGGCTGTAGTCCAAAAACTCCTGCAGATCGTCCAGGGATCGGATTGCATTCTTCAGATGGAAGAGATCATTTTCCCACCACTTCTCAATCTTCTTTTCCACCTCATGCAGCGGAAGGTCCGGTTCGATATGGAAACGGGGGAGATGAGGGTTTGATGCCGAAGATTCGGGGGCTGTTGTTGCGCTGGCCGAAAGTTTCACTGCAAGCAGCTTTATGATGCGCCGTTTGTTCCATTTGCGGCGCTCGATGATATCTGTATCAAGGCCTGAGGGATGACGATCCATCCACTGGAGAACCTGCTGTTTGCTGGGAATTTCGGGTCGTTCCACGCCGTTGAGCTGGCGCAGCAGATGCAGCAGGTCTTCAAGCAGATCGCTTGATGCGGAAATCTCCCTTCCCAGCGCAGCCTCCCTGAGAACGTGAAAGGGTCGGGAGACGACTGCTTTGCCGTCCAGGTTGGGATCAGAGAACTCCTCACCTTCATGGTCAAGATAATCGAGACAACGGATGAAAGCATAGTCCCGCCAGGATAACTTGAAATATGAATTCTCTCCCTGGGCATCGCCTGTATAGTAGGCATACGCCTTAGCATGCTCCTGGAGCAAGCCAAATATAAGTTCACGTATTTTGGCGAGGCTTTCTGCAAATGATATCGACGTATCGGTGAGAATTCCGGTTAACACCGGATTCTCTTCGATAATCGTCGCAACCAGCTCATGGCTACTCGGTATAACTGATTCTTCATGCATATTCAGTTCCTTTGCAAACATATCGAGTCCATTGGCAAATTCTTAATTGAGTCAGCAACCCAATTCCGCCAGGGTGGCTGACGGGATTGGCTCTGGTCCCAGGAGACAGGTATCCCCGTGCAAGGGAATTCCTTTACCTATCCTGGATCATCAGTTGTAATGTACTCGATCGTAGTGGCAGTAACAGGTACTGCCAATAAGTTGATATGGTAAGGACCGGATATCTAGTAATTCTGTTCCGGCAATACTACTATAGCCCGTTTTCATGGATTTTGCAAACAGTTTTCGCTTATAAAACATTATAGAGAGTAAATATGTATGATATAACAACTGATACTGAGTGTTTTATCTGCTCATCCGTGATTGAAACATCGGACTCCGGTAAAAACCATCGCAATGTCGTGTTCGTTGCAGGCAGCTATGACCTCTTCATCACGCACCGATCCGCCCGGCTGGATGATCGCCGAAATCCCGGAATGTGCAATGGCATCAATACTGTCCCTGAAGGGGAAAAAGGCATCGGAGGCGAGGATTGCACCCTCAGTTACAACGGATTTCCGTAAGGCGATCTTAACCGCATCAACCCTTGATACCTGTCCTGGCCCGATGCCGAGCGTAGTCTGGTCAATGGCAGTCAGAATCCCGTTTGACTTGACATGTTTCAGTACCTTCCAACCGAACAGCAGGTCGCGGATCTCCTTTTCATCAGGTCGTTTTTCGGTGACAAACTGCAGAGAAGGCTGAGTGACCACCGAGACATCACGATCCTGCAGAAGCATGCCTCCTCCAACTGCCTTCACCACCAGGGTTGAGTTCAACGGTTTTATCTCACCTGTCTGGAGCACCCGCAGATTCTTCTTTTTCTTCAGGATGGCGAGAGCTTCCGGTTCATAATCGGGAGCTATCATGATTTCAAAGAAAATCTTCCTGAAGAACTCGGCGATCTCACGGGTACAGGTACGGTTCATGGCCACTATGCCGCCGAAGGCGGAGAGGCTGTCGGCGTTGAAGGCCCGCTGCACGACATCAAGGATGTCGGAACCTTCGGCAGCGCCGCAGGGGTTGGCATGCTTCACGACGACACAGGCGGGATCGGAAAATTCCCGCAAGGTCTCCAGGGTGCCGTAGGCATCGTTGATATTGTTGTAGGAAAGCTGCTTCCCGTTGAGGATCTCGGCATCAAGAATCGACATGCTGTCACGCCGTTCAGGCGGAAGGACTGCCCTGTATGCTGCCGCTTCCTGGTGGGGATTCTCCCCATAGCGCATTGAGGAGAACTTCCTGAATGTGAGGGTAACCTCCTCAGGAAATTTCTCCTTGGTCAGATAGTTCTGAATCAAGGCATCGTACTGGGCGGTATGCCGGAAAGCGGCCGCGCAGAGCTCCAGCCGCAGGGCATAACTCAGCGTTCCCGTACCCTTAAGCTCTTCCAGGACCGCAGCATAGCGGTTTGGATCGGTGATCACGCCGGCCCAACCGACATTCTTTGCCGCTGAACGAATCATGGTAGGACCACCGATGTCGATATTCTCAATGGCAGTATCAAGATCGGTATCTTTTCTGTTGATCGTCGCTTCAAAGGGATAGAGATTGCATACAACAAGATCAATCCAGGGGATACGGTATTTCTCTGCCGTTTCTGCATGCTCATCACGGAGTCCCAGGATACCTCCATGCACCAGGGGATGCAGCGTCTTTACCCTGCCGTCCATCATCTCGGGATATTGCGTCACTTCGGCAACATCTCGCACGGGGATGCCCGCCGCTGAAATTACCCTTGCTGTTCCGCCGGTGGATATAAGTTCAACGCCGAGGGCGTGCAGCTCTCCTGCAAACTCGACGATACCCTGCTTGTCCGAAACTGAAAGTAAGGCCCTCTGTATGCGTATTGGTTCCCTGTTCACAATCTACTCCTGTTTGTCTCTATTTCTCTTCAACGTAATATCCGGCGTGAATGTTCCGTTGGCATGGAACATCATAACCGCTTCCAGTAATGCCTGACCCTCAAGCTGCTGAACGCGCTCTTTCAGGGTTTCGGCAGAATCTTGCTGATAGACACGGCAACGTTTCTGCACAATGATCGGACCTTCATCAAGGTCATCGGTTACCAGATGTACCGTGCACCCGCTCTCTTCCCGCTGTGCATCCAGGACTGCCTGATGCACAGCTTCGTCCATCCCGCCGGCAAACTCCGGAAGCAGGGATGGGTGAACATTCACCACCCGTGATTCCCAGCTCCTGCAGAAATACGGGGAGAGGATGCGCATATAGCCGATCAGCAGTATGATATCGACACCATACACCGATAGCAGTGCGGTTATCTCCTGGTCATACTCCTCCCGTTCCCGCCTTTTCCGGGTCCCCTTCGCTCCGAAGAACGGCGATATGAAATGCCCCGGTAAACCATGCAGCTGTGCCCGCTCAAGGATATAGGCGTGCTTTCTGTCTGAAATAACGCAGGCAATCTCTGCCGGCAGCGCTCCCCCTTCCACGGCATCGATAATTGGCTGGAGATCCGTGCCGCGGGTGGATCCGAGCACTCCTATCCGTACTTTGGTACCGGGAGTGTAGGCGGTGATCATCGCTTCCTGACCTCGTTCATATGCGCTAGCCTGCGGGCGATCACTGCTGCCGTACCGATGTCACGACGATGGAAGACCTTTCCCTCTATCCGCGAAACAGCCGCTTCTGCCAGTTCCTCGGCTTCGGCAATTGTCTTTCCCAGGGCTGTAACCGCTGCTGTACGTGAGCCTCCGGTGAGCAACCTTCCGTCGACTGCCTCAACGGAACCGAGGTAGAGGTGCACCGATTCCGGCACATGCTCAATAGACACCTCTGTGCCCACAACGGCATTGACCGGGTAACCTTCGGGAACAACATACTTGCACACGGAAGCCCGGTCAGCAAAGGAGACCTGCTTCGGCTCCAGCGTACCCTCTGCGGCAGCAGCGAACAGTTCCGCCGCATCACCCTCAAGGAGTGTCAGCAGATTGAGTGCTTCGGGGTCCCCGAATCTTGCGTTGTACTCGATTATCCTGATGCCATCGGAAACGGCCATGAATCCGCCGTAGAGCACGCCCCGGTAGGGCGTTCCGTGGCGTTTCCCGAGCGCGCTGATAACGGCTTCGTTCATGCGACAGGCTTCCGTGATATCCTTGGATGTGAGGAAGGGAAGGGCGTGGTCGGCATCACTGTAGCTGCCCATACCCCCTGTATTCGGCCCGGTATCGCCGTCGTAGGCCCGTTTATGATCCTGAACTGCCGGGAGATGGACAGCATTGCAGCCGTCGGTTATAGTCATCAGGGAGAACTCCTCCCCCTCAAGCTTCTGTTCAATCAGACAGGTTGCACCTTCGGCAGCCTGCAGCAGGCTGCGGCAGTAATCCAGTGCCTCCTCATGGCTGTTGAGATGATCCCCGGCAACCTTCACCCCTTTGCCGCCGGTCAATCCATCGGCTTTGATGACATAGAATTCCCCGAGTTTGTGAAGAAACTCTCCCGCTTCATCCATTGTCGAAACAATCCGGTACTCCGGACAGGATTCGGGAATGGTATCCAGGAGCAGTTCTCTTGCATAGGCTTTGCTGGTCTCAATCTGAGCCAACTCACGATTCGGTCCAAAGACAGCTACGTCGGTGTTCCGGATGGCATCCGCCACACCGGCGGCTAGGGGGGCTTCCGGTCCGATTATGGCCAGGTCAGCTCCTGTTTCGGTGGAAAAGCGCATAGCCTCTTCGGGGCTGGTTATCTTTCCCACCCGGTACAGACCTCCGGTCTGCATACAGATGGCCTTGATACCCGGGTTTCGGTTGCTTCCCAGACAGTGGAGCACCGGTGCGGATGGTGATCGCTGCAGGGCTGCGGCAATGGCATGCTCTCTTGCTCCGGACCCGATCAGCAGGATGGATTTTCCTCTTTTCTTACCTGTTTTCATGGATATAGGGACCTCCCAGGCAGGCATAGCAGGGGGTATCGATATGATGGTTCCCCTTGCGCGTTACGGCTTCGATGAGATCATCAATCTCCTGATACAGCAGCAGGTCGGCTCCCAGATACTCCCGAATTGCTTCGACACTGTGAGTCGAGGCAATCAGCTCTTCGGAGGTGGGAATATCGACACCATAGAAGCAGGGTGCCGTTACTGGTGGACAGGCACTTGCAAAGTAGACCTTCTCTGCACCGAACTCCCTCAGCATCATCACAATCTCCTTGCTGGTTGTCCCCCGTACTATGCTGTCGTCTACAATCAGTACATTCTTGCGGCGGATCTCAAGCTCCTGAGGAACAAGTTTGTATCGCACGGACTGCTTTCTTGCAGCCTGGTTGGGCATGATGAAGGTCCGCCCGATAAAGGGATTCTTATGCAGCCCCTCGGAGTAGTTGACCCCGAGGACCCGTGCCATGGCCAGGGCCATAGTGTTTGAGGTTGAAGGGGCCGGAATGATCACATCGGGACGCAGCTCACCAAATTCATCAATCCACTTCTTTCCCAGGTTCTCACCCATCCGCAGCCGGGAACGATAGACACTGACATTGTTGATCATGGCATCGGGACGTGAAAAGTAGACGTACTCAAAGATACAGGGATTGAATTCACGCTCCTGTACCTGTCGTGCGTAGATCTTCCCGGAACTGGTGGCATAGATCATCTCACCCGGCTGTACATCACGAACCCGATTGAACCCGAGCATGTAGAACATAGTATCCTCCGAGGCGAAGATATAGTCCGTTCCCCCGTCTGAACGCTGACGTTCACCCATGACCAGCGGCCTGATGCCGTGCGGGTCACGGAAGGCTATCAGGCCGCGATCCTTGATGAGACTGACTGCCGAAACAGCCCCCAGGGCCATTGAGAAGAGCTCGGATCCGGCAATACAGAGGGCATTGAAGAATGTGGGATCATCGGTCATCCCCGAGGGATTATTTCCGAGACAGCGCTGCAGCACATCGGCAAACAGCTGCATCAGCATCTCGGAATCACTGTGCGTGTTGAGATACCGTTTGCGGTTGTAGATCACATCATGTCGCAGCGCCTCATAGTTCACGATATTTCCGTTATGGGCAAAGGCTATACCGTTGGGGACACTGGTCCAGAAGGGCTGCACTTCATCATCTCCGCTCTTTCCCCCGCTGGTCGGATAGCGGGTGTGCCCGATGCCCATATTCCCCTCCAGGCGTTTCATGTGGCGTTCCTGGAAAATATCACGGACCAGTCCCTGACCGGTCTTGAAGTGCATCCGTTCATTGCAGGTAATGATTCCGGCTGCATCCTGGCCTCGATGCTGCAGCTGAATCATGCTGTCATAGACCTCGCCTGCGATCGGTTTGTTTGCGATTATTCCAACAATACCACACATGTTCAGACCGAACTCGAGACAAGGTCCAAGATACGTGCTGCTGCGAGAGCGGCATTGCCCGGGTCAATAACGGTCAGTACCGGGGTATTGCTCGGCATCTGCAGCGTGGAATTGATGTTGACCATCATGTCAACCTTGTCGGCGAACGGCGGGCAGGCAATGACCGGGAAGGTGCAGTTGGCGGCCACGAATCCGGATAGGGCATTGGACCTCCCGGCAATCGTGATGTAGACCAGCCCGGTGTCATCGGCATGCTTCTCCAGGATGGAGAGTACCTTTTTCGGCTGCTTGTGGGCTGACGCTACATGGATTTCAGCCTGGTACCCCAGGTCGGTCAGTCTTGTAGTGATCTTCTCCGCATGGGGTCCATCAGTTTCAGAACCCATGATAATGATAATCTTGCTCATCTCCTCACTCCTTCAGAAATACTCTTTGAGATTATTATACAAGCGCTCTCCTGCCGGAACGGCCACACCGTCTTGGGTCGGAAAGGCAAAGGATTCTCCGGTGATCATTTCATAGAGCCTGATATACCTCAGGGAGAGTTCACTCACCAGCTCAAGAGGTGCTTCGGGAAGCACTTCGTCATGATATGGATCACAATGCTCCCTGAACCAGAGCCGCAGGAACTCCTTGTCGATATTCTCCGGTTCCAGGCCGCCTTCTATCCGCTCCCGGTAAGAACCCGCCAACCAATACCTGCTGGAGTCCGGGGTATGGATTTCGTCGATGAGGGTAATGTTACCGTCAGCATCCTTGCCCATTTCATACTTGGTATCGACCAGAATCAGTCCCCGCTTGGCCGCCTCCTGCTGACCGAAGGCGAAGAGGGCAAGGGCGGCCCCTGAGGCTGCCTCCCAGTCCTCGCTGCTCATCCACCCCTCCGAGACGATCTCTTCTGGGGAGATCGGGCGGTCATGTTCAGCCTCCTTGGTGGTCGGTGTTATGATATTTGCCGAAAGCTGCTCATTCTTCTTCATGCCCTCCGGAAGGGCTATGCCGCAGTAGTTCCGTACCCCTTTGCGATACTGTGTCCAGAGAGATGTATCGGTAGTTCCGGTTATATAACCCCGAACGACAAATTCAATGGGGAACACCGTACACCTTTTACCTACCGTCACATTGGGATCGGGAATACTGACAAGGTGGTTGGGGATGATGTGCCGCGTTCTCTCAAACCACCAGGCACTAGTCAGGTTAAGTACCTGTCCCTTGAAGGGGATTGATGCGAGTACCCGGTCAAAGGCACTCTGCCTGTCGGTTGTGACAAAGAGCATATGCTCACCACTGGTGTAGCTGTCACGTACCTTCCCCCGCTTCTTGTCCGGAAGCGGGAGATCTGTCTCGGTAAGGCAGTTGCCGGCAGCAGCCTTAATAATCTTATGATACTGTTCATACGTTTCCTGCATAGGTAAACCTCCTGTTTGCGAATTGGCTGGTAAAAATATGGGTCTCTTCGGCTTCATCACACAACCTGCGACCCTCTTCGGGATCGTCTGTTTCGGGAGCCAGTATCCAGAGAATGCCCCTGCGCACGTTGGCTACGGATTCGATACCGAACCATTTCTGCAGGGCATGCCGCTTATGCTCCCCGACGGAATCCTCACCATCGCGATCACGTATCAGGATGGTGCGTGTGAGATGCGTGGTTTCCTTAAACTCCCCTGATACCGTATACTCCTTGTTTGCGTTGTAGAGCTCCCCGGAGGCAAGTATTTCAGCAAGGAGGGTTGAAACCTGCTCATCCGGGGTGTCGGGTGAGAATGCAATCTCCCAGTGAGTCTGTCGGGTTACCGAGATCGGAATCCCGCGCTGACGCAGGGCTTTTTCAACTGAAACGGCCTCATTGTCGGTGATGATCAGTTCCACGGTGATGGCACGGGCATCAGATGGCAATGTATACTCTTTGTTCCCGTTTCCCGCAATGGGGTCATGAAAACTGATACCGGGAAGAGATCTCTCTTCCTGCCGATATCCCCCGGTAGCGAGTGTCTTGATGTATGCATGCATCGAAGTGAATATGGGATCCCCTGCTTCGCATCGCTCGGGATGGGGCATCAAGGCCAGGACATTTCCGGCAGCATTGCAGATGCCGGCGATATTGTATACGGAGCCGTTGGGATTGACGGGGAATTCATCCACGCAGTCTCCCCTGTCATCAGTATACCGGAACAGAATCTGTCTGTTCTGTTTCATCAGCTGCAGCAGGGCTTCAGGAATAATGAACCTGCCCTCGGCGTGTGCGGCCGGAATGCGCAGCGGTTCGCCTGCCTTGAGAGAAGAGGTGAAGGCACAGTTTTTGGGGGCTGTCTCCATGGCAACGGAGACCCAGGCATTGTAAAAACCGGTACCGATGAGTTCACCGTTCCTGATCCGGCGGTTGGCAGCCAAGGCTGCTCCCGGGCGGTAGTTCTCCAACCCCGGTACCATTCCAGTCTCCACCAGGATCTGGGCTCCGTTACAGATTCCAATCAGCGGTTTGCCCCGTTCCGTCTCCGCCTTCAGGCAGGGGATCAGCGGATCAAGGGCGGCGATAATTCCCGAGCGGCTGCGATCTTCGTAACTGAAGCCGCCGGCAATGAGATATCCGTCGAACGAGGCGAGCTCGGCAGGATCACGGTTCCAGCGGAAGTGGACAGGCTGCATACCTGCTCTCCAGATGGCTGCAGCAGATTCCCGTTCACAGTTTGTCCCCGGGAATTCGATGATGGCAATTCGTGTCTCTCTCTTCTCACAACTCACTGCTGTGCTCCTTCCAGGCCGGACAGCACAGTCCTGCCGCTTCCCTCTGTTACCGTCCCGACCCTGAAGACCGGAACACTGAAGAGTTGCCGCATCTTTGCCAGCACCGCTTCGGCAGCTTCCGCCGGTACGGTGACAGTCAGCCCGATACCCATGTTGAATGCCCGGTACATCTCACGGTCTTCGATTCCCCCCAGTTGCTGAATGGTCCGGAAGATATGGGGAATATCCCAGCTGCCGATATTGAAGCAGGCATCGACATTCCCGGGCAGTACCCGGGGGACATTCTCGATCAGGCCACCGCCGGTGATATGGGCCATGCTCCTGACCGGAGCACCGGCATCGAGCAGTGCATGTACCGCAGCGGTGTAATTGACATGCGGTTCAAGCAGTGCATCCCCGACGGTGACAGCAGGTTCTGAACCAGGCAGTGTTTCGGATACGGTGAGTTCGGCTATCTCGAAGAGCACCTTGCGGGCAAGGGAGAAACCGTTGGTATGCAGGCCGCTGGAGGCAGCTCCAAGAATCACATCCCCTGGTGCAACCTCCCTGCCGTTGATAATCTTTTCCCGTTCCACCACTCCGGTCACTATTCCGACCAGGTCATGCTCGCCGGGGAGGTATGTCCCTGGCATCTCGGCAGTCTCCCCTCCGACAAGACTGATACCCTCTTCCCGGCATCCTGCAGCCATTCCGGCCACTATCTCGGTAACCGTATCGGGATCAAGCGTGTCATTGGCTATGTAGTCCAGGAAGGTCAGCGGCTTTGCCCCATGTACGACAATATCGTTGGCACAGGCACTGAGCAGGTCCCGTCCGATTGACCGGTAGTTTCCTGCCATGCCGGCAACGATTATCTTAGTCCCGACACCGTCGATGCTCTGGACCATGACCGGATGCCGGTACTCCTGCATGACTGTGCTGAGATCGAAGAATGAGCCGAAACTTCCCAGACCGGTGAGTACCTGCGGGCTGAATGTTGATGCAGCCAGTGCCGTAATCTGTCGTACCGCCCGGTTTCCGGCCTCTATGTTCACACCTGCTGATGAATAATCCATGCTCATTTTCTGCTCCTGCTTGCAAATTGGAGGCTGTCCGGCAACTCTACAGTTTTCCCCGAAGTCCTTCGTACCACGCTGTTCCGGCAGCAGCTACCGGAGTGGCGATATGGTCTCCGATACTGATCATGCCGTCGCTGGTTGTTACCCCGATCTCAATGGGCGATATTCCGTTGTGTTCGAAGAGTGTCTGTAGAGCTGGAAGATTCTCCCTGCTGCATTCTATGATGAAACCGAACGACTCCCCGAAGAGCCGCCGGTCCTCTCTGATCGCTCCCGGGATGGCAACAGCACAGCCGATACCGGATTGGATGGCCATTTCCGCCAGGGCTGCGGCAACCCCGCCTTCGGAAATGTCATGGCATGCCAGGATGAGTGACTGCTCGGCAGCATGGGCAAGAGCCATACCGGCTGCCTGCAGCTCCTTCAGGTCCGGTCGCGGGATAGAGCTGCCGTTATATCCCTGCAGGGCGTAGTAGATACTCCCGCCGCACTCATCCCTGCGCTCCCCGATCATCAGCAGCAGTGAACCGGGAGTGGTGAATCGGGGAGTAAGTGCGTTGCCGGCATCCTGCAGCTTGCCGAGCACCGCGATCATGGGGCTTGGTGGAATTGATCCGTTGCCCGATTCATTGTACAGGGAGACGTTACCCGCGATAACGGGTATGCTGAGAGTCTTTGCGGCATCAGCCACCCCCCGACAGCCTTCGACAAAGAGGCGCATCTGGTCCGGTTTCTCTGGATTACCATAGCAGAGACAGTCTGACAGGGCTACCGCCGTTGCCCCGGTTGCCGCTGTGTTGCAGTAGGCTTCGGCCACGGCATTAACTGCTCCCTGGTAGGGGTCAATTCTGTTCTGACGGGGATTCTGGTCGGTGGTAAGGGTTATCCCGATACTTTGAATCTCCCTGGGGTAGCGTGGTTCGTTGAAGGGGGTTATGACCCCCGAATCCCCATCACCGGCATCAACAACCGTTCTTCCCTGCACCTGTTTGTCGTAGGTCTCGTACAGCACCGAAGCATCGGCGACGTTCTCGTGACCGAGGATGCTGAGAAGGAGGTCGTTGTAATCCTGCGGCTCCGGGATGTCGGGTTCGCTCTCCACGATAGGCAGTTCCCCCACTTCACGGTGGTAGAGGAAGCCCTTTGTCACCTCATAGGCCGGGGCGTGCACGATCTTCTCGCCTCCAGCAGTGACGATATAATCAGTGGAGTCGGTTATTCTGCCGATGACTGCAGCTGCAGCTCCGCGAGAAATTTCCGGCAGGGCAAAGGTCTCATTGTAATGAGCAAGGATTATGGGGGTCAGGTCGGGTGGGGAGACCCACATATAGCGTTCCTGGGTTTCGGCACAGAGGATGACGTGCGGTGCGAAGTCGTTTCCGGCAACATGCACCCTGTCAATATCAACAACGGCGCCATAGCCGGAGGTGTCTGCCAGCTCCACGCTGGCACAGGCTATTCCCCCGGCACCCAGGTCCTTGAAACCGACGCGATCAAGGGCATCCATCTCCTTCAGTATCCTGAACAGTTCAGTCGAAGCCTTGATCATGTGGCGTCCGAGAAAGGCGTTCGGCTCCTGTACGGCTCCCCTGTTCATCTCCCTCTTCTCATCATCCAGCTCGAAGCTTGCGAAACTCGCGCCGCCGAATCCGCTGTTGTCGGTCGGTTTCCCGACCAGAATGAGGTCATACCCGTCGGCATCCGCCGGGGCGTACGAGTGCACGATGGCATCTTCCTCCAGCACACCGAGGGATACTACGGTCACCAGGCAGTTGTCGTTGTATCCGGGGTCGAACTGGACACCGCCGGCAATGTTGGGAACACCGATGGGGTTTCCGTAACCGGCAATTCCCGAGACCACCCCCTCATAAATCCACTTGTTCGCGGGAATTTCGAGGGAACCGAAGCGCAGGTCATCGGCGATGGCTATGACCTCCGCCCCCATGCAGCAGACATCCCTGACGTTTCCGCCGACACCTGTTGCCGCTCCCTCGTAGGGAACTATCTGGCTGGGATGGTTGTGCGACTCGTGGCTCATCACGATGGCATAACCTTTGCCGTTATCATCCCGGGCGATACGTATTACCCCGGCATCCTCCTTTGCCCCGAGGATTACCTCCTCCCCCTCGGTGGTAAAGAGTTTCAGGTAAGGACGGCTGCTTTTGTATGAGCAGTGTTCCGAACCCTCTATGCCGAAGAGGATCAGTTCGGCAAGAGTTGCCGGGCGTTGCAGTATCTTATCCTGGAGCTGCATTGCCTCTGCAACGGTAAGCCCGATATTGTTGGCAGCCAGGAAATCCGCGATCTCCCGCTCGTCCCGCTCCGCGAAATCAATGCTACCCGTGGCTGTATCGACTGACAGATGATAGTGTCCTGGCATACCGTTCTCCAAAATCGTTTCCCGGAATATGTTCGTCAGCCGGGAAAATAAAAAAACCCCGGAAGTATCCCGGGGATATGACGTACCTGTTCTACAATGGCTGCAGCAATAGTATCTGCAGCCCCATAGCGATGCGGCAGCCGCAGCCTGGTACCACACCGAATACTACTGGCGGTGTGTTCTTGTAACAAGCTGTACGCTCTATTGCAAGAAACTCTGTGATACAAAATGTGAAAACCTCATAT
>CAZSBC010000014.1:0-30977 GCA_964605195.1 uncultured Spirochaetales bacterium
CACACCATTTTCACTCTCGAGAAAATCTTTTACCGAGTGAAGGAGGGGAAAGAGTCCGTTAAGCGTCGTGAATATTAGCTTCCCGCCCGGTTTGAGGACCGCCCCGGCGCGGGAGAGAATCGCATAATTCATGGCATCGGTCTCCATAAGGGGAAAACCGCCCTCACAGAGCATGATGACGACATCAAAGTTTCTCTGCAGCGAGAGAGTTCGTGCATCGTGCTGTTCAAAGCAAATATCAAGACCCGCTTCAGCAGCCTTATCCCGTGCCCGCTTCAGCTGATTAGCCGAAAGGTCAATGCCCATTACAGAATACCCGCGCTTCGCAAGTTCTATCGCATGCCGGCCGGTACCACACCCGATATCAAGGATAGTCCGCGATGCATCATGCTCCAGTTCATCCTCTATGAAATCACACTCCCCCACCGTACCGGAGGTAAAGACCTCCCTGTCATACGTTTGTCCGTAGTCCTCAAACAGCTCTTCATACCAGGCTTTCATGACCGCCGCACCTCCTGCCATGCATTTGCTTCATCCCTGGAACTCTGCGACATACACACTGCGCACTGCACCACCGGATCTTGCGACCCGCTTCTCAAAGCGCATCCCCGCCTTCAGTGCCACCCGCTCTGAGGCAGCATGCTCCGGGTCGATCAAGGCAACCACACGCCTGAGCCCGAGCGCTGTAAAGGCGTATTCTATCAGGGCACGGGCTATCTCGGGAGCATATCCCCTGTGCTGCTTACCGGGGGTGATTACATAGACAGCTTCGATTTCAGCTGCCCCGTCGACCTCCTTCTCTAGCAACCCGCAGTGCCCGCAGAAATCACCGCTTGCCCGTTCAGCAAGGACCCAGAGATCATATCGCTCCACGTTCCCTGAAGCGGCAGCCTCCTCGAGCATCGGACGCAGCGTATCCGGGTTTCTCGGTCCTCCCATGAAGCGCGTGACCTCAGGATCGGTCCATAGATCAATCAACGGGACGACATCTTCAATGACTGGATACCGCAGCAGCAGCCGCTTTGTCTGTATGATATGCTTCACAGCTGATCATTCCCCCGGGAATATCGTGCTTCTCTTCGCCTGCGCAGCAGTGCAACCAAGTGCCAGCCGCCCGTCAGTAGGAACACCGCAGCTACTGCCAGTAAGACAAGTCCTATCACCACCTGCTTCCTGAGAAAGAACAGACCGACCCCAACGAGCAGCAGGCCATAGATGGAGAGCAGGCGAAGCTTCCGGTATCTCCAGGCAAAAACAGACATGATCGCTCCCCCGAACAAATATACAAAGGCAAACAACGCATCCATCCACCAGCCGGCAAGATACCCGGTAGGTTTGGCGGTCTCATCTATAGGGACACCCTGGTTCATGATAACGCTCGACGGCTCCAGCCAGCCTGTACTGACGGGACATACCTTTATCCACCCTGCCATCCAGCGCCAGTCGCCCTTTCCCGGATATTCAAACATCTGGCCTACCCTGATACCGAAATGGAGGTGCGGAACGAGCGGGTCTTTCCTGCTGCCGCCATTCTCGTACTCATCCCCAAGATATCCAAGCAACGACCCCTTTGCAACTTCATCGCCTCTCCTGATGCTCCATCGGCTGGGGCTGAGATGCCCATAGAGGGAGTAGAGATTCAGGTCGGGATGGTTGACAATAACCAGCCAGCCGTACCCGCCCATTCGCCCCGAATAGACAACCTTCCCATCAGTCATGGCATATACGGGCAGTCCGGGATCCCCATAGTAGTCTTCCGCACAATGGTAGAAGGTTCCCCTAGAGTTTGTCCTCGAAACAGAGAACCTGGTCATGAGCATTCCCCGGTAGAGCCGCGGTTCATCCAGCGGAAACTGGAACGCAAAGCTGTCGGAATCCTTGAGCTGCACTGCCTCCGAGAGGTTGTCATACCCCGACCCGGTGCAGGTCTCATCCCTCTGTGCCGAAGAAAACAGCGCCGAACCGGTTAACACAAGTATCAGCAGCGATATACAATACTTTCTCATATGGATGCCCCTTCCTGTCAATTTCCATTTTCCAGGGAATTACCGTATCCAGTATACCACACTCAATCGAGCATAGACCCATTCTGCTACAGCTCCCCTCGCTTAATCTTGATGACCGAGCGTCCCATTTTGGCAATCTCCTTCCATTTGGCCCGTTCCTCCTTCATGGCTTTGACCGACTGGCGCCTTGCAAGGTGAGCATACTCCTTCCGGAGCTTCAGATAGCTGGCAAAACGTCCCTCATCAAGCTCCCCGGACTCTATGGCAGCCTTCACGGCACAGCCGGGTTCACTCTCATGCCGGCAGTCGGAGAACCGGCAGTCAGCCGCAATCATCTCAATGTCATCAAAGGATTGCCTCAGACCCTCCTCATCACCCCACAGCTGTATCTCCCGCATCCCGGGAGTGTCGATCACCATGCCTCCCTCCGGTAGAAGGATCAGTTCACGGTGGGTGGTGGTATGCCTTCCTTTGCTGTTGGATCCACTCACAGTATTGACGGCAAGTCTTGCTGAACCCAGCAGGGTATTGATGATGGTCGATTTTCCCACCCCGGAGGAGCCGACAAAGGCCACTGTTCTGCCTGCGGTAATGTAGCTGTCCAGCGTATCAATACCCTCTCCCTCCACTGCACTGATGACAGCAATCTCTGCTCCGCAGGCAACCTCCTCCACCTGCTCCAGCCTTCCGGCAACATCAGGACAGAGATCGGCCTTGTTGAGAATAAGTACCGGCACAGCACCACTGTCCCAGGCAAGGGTGATATACCGCTCTATCCTGCGGATATTGAAGTTCTCATCCAACCCGGTGACTATAAAAAGCGTATCAATGTTTGCGGCAATAATCTGCTCTTCGGTAACCTCCCCCGGGACCTTGCGGCTGAATGCGCTGAAACGATCCAGCAGGGCATGGATTACCGCATGTCCTGCATCGGCATCGCCTGTGGCTACCACCCAGTCACCGACAGCCGGATAGGAACTTTGTTCCATGTGGGTATAGCGGAACTTGCCGGATACTTCACACCGGAACTCCCCCTGCTCTCCAAGGGCAACATACTGCTCCCTGTTCTCTCTGATAATTCTCAGGGGCATCGCCCCTGCAATATGTTCTCTTACTGTAATTTCGGTAAATCGGGCTGCAAAGCTTTCACCCCAGCCCAGCTTCTGCAGTTGCATACGTCAGCTCTCCTGCCAGTAATCAAATTGTGCAATGACAATAGAGACTATTGTCATATTTCTGTCGTATCGGGATGTTTCTTTCTGCTTTGGAAGGGGTTGCACTGATCGGAAGATCAACTGCTACACGGATTCTTACCGGTCAGGATTTTCCCGGACCAAAGGAGATAGTATGGTAACAGTCATTAAATTCCTCCTTGCCGTGTGATCTGTGTACTTGGTACTCCCATATCATAGCACGTTTTGCGATTCTGTACAGAAAAAATTTCCGGTCAGCGGACTGCTTTGCTGACGTGCTGTCCGAGCCGTCGTGAAAGTGCCGGCACAATCTCATAGAGATCACCACAGAAGGCATAATCGGCACAGGAGAAAATCGGGGCATCGGCATCACTGTTAATGGCAATGATTCTCTGTGCCCCCCTGATACCGGCCCTAAACTGTAGTGAACCGGATACTCCGCAGGTAATCAGCACCCTGGGCGTAACAGAATGGCCAGACAACCCGATCTGGTAACGGGATGAGATCCAGCCCTTCTCAACCACCCCTCTTGTAGCGGCCAGCACTCCTCCGGTTCTCCCGGCGAGCTCCGTAAGGAGTTTCAGATCACCTTTACTCCGTACCCCCCGTCCGGCTACAACAATTACATCGCTACCGTGCAAATCCCCGGTAGAATCAGGTAGTCTCTCCATTGAGAGGATATCAACTGCAGATACTCTGCCAGTTACAGCAGTAAAGATAAACTCAGGCACTCGTCGACTGTCGCTATCTGGTTCCAACGACGGGAACTGATTGAGTTTCACCGTTGCTATCTGTGGCCTGGCCTTTGGCGTCACGATCTGTGCCATCAGGTTTCCGCCATAGGCAGGTCGTATCTGTACAAGATCGTCGCTGTTACGCAACTGCAGCTCTGTACAGTTTGCCGTCAATCCCGTATTCAGGCCGGTCGATATGCCTGGCGCAAGAGCCCGTCCCTCTCTGGTCCCCCCAATCAGCACAATTGATGGAGTTACCACTTCAATACATTCTATCATCACCCTGGTATAGATATCTGGAAGAAAGCACTCTTCACTCTCATAGAGATATACCGCTTCCAGAGGATACCCATGCAGCTGTGCGCTTGCTGATTCGACAGAGGCCCCGACAACGATCCCATAGATACGTGGTCTTTTCTTTTCCCAAAGATTGCAGGCAGCCTGCAGCAGCTGGTAGCTTACGGGGTGAAGAGATCCTTCGTGATACTCGAGATAGAGGAGTATCTTCAGGCGCTGTCCATCATTCCGCATCATCTGCCTGCCTGGAGGGGTTCAGTATTGCTGCTATCGCCTTCACAGCCCTGTCACGATCAAATTCTACAGCTGCAGCGGCTTGTGTCGTTTCGACCGGGAACACCTTCTCCACCCGGGTTGCAGAACCAGCCAGCCCGTAATGCCCACTGTTCCTGTCCTGCATATCATCAAGGTGCATTACTCTGAAGTCTCTCTTCCGGGCTGCCAGCCTGTGCTTCAGGCTCGGCATTCGGGGAGGGTTGATCGAGGTCTCGACAGAGAGCAGCACCGGCAGTTTCGTCCTGACACATAGTGAGTGGGTGTCGAACTCCTGCCTGACAGTTACTGATTCAGTATCGATATCAACGATCTCGGAAACCCACTGCAAGCTCACCATACCAAGCCGGTAAGCCAGAGATCCCCCCACCTGGGAAGTATCACCATCTGTTGTCTCTCTTCCGCAGATTACCATGTCGAACGGGCCGTTGCAGATCATTCCCTGACAGAGGGCAAAGGAGGTGGCCAGGACATCGGAGCCGGCAAACTCCCGGCCGGTGATGAGTACCCCGTCATCCGCCCCCATTGCACAGGCAGTCCTGAGCACCTCTACAGCCTGCCCGGGCCCGAGTGTGCAAGCCACAACCTCACCCCCAACCTGCTCCCTCAACCGCAAGGCCGTCTCAATTGCCGGCAGATCATATGGGTTGATAACCATTTCTAGGCCACTCCTGATCATCAAACCGGTCTCAGGATCGGTCATGCCATCCGAGTATGCCGGTACCAGCTTCACACAGACAGCGATCCTCAGCATTCTACCATACTCCCTCTTCCCAGATATCATCGGGAACAGCGTATCGCTGCAGCTGCCGCCGATGCTCTCGGTACCCGACCGGAGGAAATGCCCGCAGGATATCTTTACGCAGCCTGCCGGCACCGTGCTCCGAAACAACAGAACCGGACAGCCTGTTGCAGGCCTCTGCCAATTTCCAGACAAGGGCATAGCAGCCATCCATTGCGTCTGAGCTCTCCGGCAGCAAGTTTATATGCAGATGGTTTTCCAGCACATGCCCGAATATTGCCGCATCAATGGATGAAGCGGACAGCACTTCCCTGTAGAGACTGATCAACTCTGTGAAAGAGAGGACAGGTATGCTCATGTCCGTGGCAACCTTGATTATTCCGGCATCTCCCCGGCTACGCTCCCTTACCATCAAATTCACCGATTCCGGGATTGCATGCCTGTAGGCCCGCATACGTTCAAGCTCCTTTTCACCGAGTAGTGCCCAGGTCCTCTCCGGATCGCCCCCGCAGTCAAGCAGTGCTTCCATCAGCATCTCGGCATTTCCGGCTACACCCTCTTCATCAGCCCCGTGGAGCTCCAGATAGATCATCGCCGCAACCTCCGGATCAACGTCGGGAAGGGACCGTATAGCCGTCATGGATGCTTTGCGCTGTTCAACCAGATCAATCGACCGCCTGTCTATGTACTCGCATACAGCAAGTCCCCGAAGGAGGGAAGCGGTACCCTTTCTTACTGCCTCTGCAAAACTGCCCGCCGTGCACTCTTCCGGGAAGAAGCATACAATTCCCCACTGCACATTGGGTTTGGGTGTCAGGGCTAGCTCCAGCTCAGTGATCGGACCGTAATGCCCTTCACTCCCGAAGAGTGCCATATCACTGAACACCTCACCACGACTGTTCATGCAACGTATCTCCCTGATATGCCTCTCTGTCCTGCCGTACAAACCGGTTGACAGCCCCTGTGCCCCGCTTGCAGCAATCCCCCCGATGGTCGCAGACGGTTCAGTTGGATCGGGAGCCCAGAAATACCCACGCAGTTTCCTGTTCCTACAGATTGCCTCTGCAAGCTCAAGTCTGGTGATCCCCGGCTGTACCCTGATGCAGGGCCTCCCATCTTCCAGAAAAGAGATTCCCAACACGGCTTTCATTCGGGAGAGATTCAGGATATGCCCGCCATGCGGTACAGCCCCGCCGACAATCCCGGTTCTACCTCCCTGGATGGTTACCAGCGTTCCCGCACGCTTCAAGCCGGTGACTGTCCCAACAAGATCGGCAGCAGTCTCGGGGAACGAAATGCTCTCAGCATACCCGCAGTACCCCGATTCGTCACAGAGATATTGATCATACCGGGCTGACCAGGGGATAATTTCTCTACCGGGCATAACTATCCTGCTCCATCATCACTCGCTGCAGGGCTTCCATGAACTGCAGGGCATCCGCTATGACAGTGACGTCAGCCTGCTGTACTATTGGTGCAGCAGGATCGGTATTCACAGCTATTACCACATTAGACCCCTTAATCCCAGCCGTATAGGCTGAAGAGCCGGAAATACCCAGAGAAAATGACACTGCAGCCCGCAGAATTGCCCCCGAAACTCCCACAATGGAATCAATCGGCATCCAGCCCTCCATGGCTGCCATCCTGCTGGATCCCGTTGCAGCACCAAGAGAATTGGCTATCGCAGCAACTTGCATACAGCGTTCCCTGCTTCCGAGCCCCCTCCCGACAGCTATGACGAAATCTGCATGTTCCAGATTTCCACTCCGCTCTTCTGGTACAAACCGGGCGGATTGTACCCAATGCGGTAAGTTGGAGACTGCACGCTCCGCAAGAACCACCCTCTTCCCATCAGACACGTCTACCGGGACCGGTACTGCACCCCCCCTGGCTACAGAGATGCACCAGGGTTTCCGCTTCAGGCGAAACACTCCCTCCAGATGTCCGGAGTAGACCCGCTTCCTGCAGAGCAAGTCCTCTCCATCGAGAGAGAAACCGGTAACATCCAGCAGCACGCCACACTCCGTCCTGGCAGCAAACCTGACAGCAAGCTCACTTCCGGCTTTATCTCCGTAGAAGAGCACAATACCAGCGGTACTTAGTTCTTCCAGCCCGGTAAGAGCAGCAAGAATCTGCTCCGGTTGATACTGCCTGACTTCCAAAAGCACCGTGCGAGCTGTAGGCGAGTACCCGAGCAACTGCTCCCTTCCTGCAGAACCGTCATGTATCATGACGGTGGTGCCGGTATCAGCTTCGCTGAAACAGCCCTGCAGGTAGCCGTTCAGCTCCCCGGATTGAGTTGCACAGGGGTGCATGTGCATACAGGTATTCATGACAACAGCATACTTCATGACCTACGCAGGGACTCCTTCAGATACGCTTCATAGAGAGTTTTCGCCATCTGCTCGGGCGATGCTCCTGAAATGATCTCCCCGCCTCCGCTCCGTTTCATCTCGACCGGCACAAGCGCTTCAAGCACACACTCCTGCCCTGCAACAGTGTTGCTGCGCTCCAGTACTTCAATCTCCCGCTTCCCCTTTGTCATCCGGTCTTTGAGCGTGGGTACGCGGAGATGTGCTGTTTCGGCATTGCCTATCGAGAGGATAACCGGCGGTGTGATGCACTGTTCCATGAATCCGTTGTCCACTGATGATCTGATAGTGAGGGTACTCTTTTCCAAGGCAATTTCGGAAACAAGGGTCACGCAGGGTATATGCAGCAGTTCGCATAAGATGAGGGGTGTCTGCCCGTTATCCCCGACACTGCCGGAACTTCCCAGGAAAACAAGATCCTGTGGGTTAGCATATATGAATTCTTCAATCAGTCTAGCCACCGATAAGGGGCTGAAACGAAGGTCGGCCTCACCGGGATCGATTCTTACCACCCTGTCGAAATCCAGAGCCAGCAGCGTCTGCAACAGAGACGTGCTCTCGCGTTTCCCGATTGTCAGGGCAGTGAGCGTGCCCTTCCCTCCCAGGGAGTCAGAACAGCGCAGGGCCATTTCAAGGGCACTCTCATCAAAGCAGTTCCACTCCAGCCGGGCAAACCTCGTCTCAACCGACAGCCCTTCCGGCTGCCAGTCCTCATCAGAGAGCATCTCTAGATCTGGGGCAACCTTGGCACATACCAGAATATTCATCATCACTTCCCGAGAGGAAAAATGGTTCCCGTGTTCATGATGCCGTTGGGATCAAATGCTTTCTTGAGACTGGCGAGCATATAGTACGATGAGCCATACTCATCCTCAACCCACGGGGTCCGGTATTTGCCCACTCCGTGGTGGTGGCACATGGATCCGCCTGCCCGTATAGTCTCCTCAACAATGATTTTCTTGATTGGGAGGTGGTATTTTGTCAGCTCCACAGCGGGGTCGCCGACAACATTGTAGAAATAGACGAAGTAGATGTTGGTACCGTTGATATAGCTGTGGGACGAGTGCCCTCCAAGCAGCGTCAGGTCCGGGATCTCGTTTCTGATCCGCTCCATGCAGATCTCATAGATCTTCGGAATTGTGCTCCAGTTGGCCGATATCTCGGTTGTATTGCAGATATTGCGGGTCTCCTTGATCTCGCGTTCCTCCTCCAGAAGATCATTTGGATCCCAGTTGAGGTTCTTGAACCATCGCTCAATATAGGCCGGCTCAACCTCCCGACACTCATCATACTCAGCCACGATGCCGCTAATAGCCTCAGTGGTGGCATCGGCTATCGCCTTCGGCCCTTCGGATGCAAAGAGCAGGATGCAACGACCCTCAGAGAAGTGGGAAAAATGGTAATTCCCGTCCTCTTCATCATAGAGTCGGGCAACAGAAGGCTTATACCCGGCTGACATCACCCTCTGGAGAATGGTAAAACCGGTCCTCATCGTGTCAAGGGTGTATCCCACAAACGAGATGTTCTCAGGGTAATAGGGAAAGAGCTTGACGGTAACTTCGGTAATGAAGCAGAGAGCTCCCTCATTTCCTATGGCAATATGCCGGATATCAGGACCGGCTGCTCTCCGGGGAACACTCTTGATCCTGGAGATATGGCCGTTGGGAAAGACACACTCTATCCCGACCACCATATCCTCTATACCGCCATACAGTGTGGAAAACTGGCCTATGCTTCGGGTGGCCGTGAGTCCGCCCATATGGGCCAGCGGTTTTGACTGGGGCGAATGACCGGTTGTCAAGCCGATCTTCCGGGCTTCATCCTCAAGCTGCTGCAGGGGGACTCCGCACTGCGCCGTGGCCTGCATGTTGTAGGCATCGACCTCCAGAATACGATTCATATGGGAGGCATCGAGAATGATCGTATTCTCTACAACTGTCTCCAGCCCACCTTCGGTGGCAGTCTGCCCAGTCCTGGGAATGACATTGACCTGATGTTCATTGGCATATTTCAGGACTGCAGCAATCTCCTCGGTACTCCGGGCAAATACGATGGCTAGCGGATAGGGTGCTTTGAAAATACCGAAATTACCCTCGAACCGCCTGAATCTGTCTATTGAATCCTTCTTCAGTATGGCTTCATCCGTCACCACTCGCTGCTGTTCTACTATTGCGCTGAGGTCGGATATGATCTGTGCATGTGTCTCTATCATGTTACTCTCCTTGCATTTTCTCTGTATCAGGGCACTTCCCTTCGAAGCGGAATATTTTATGGCTGCGTTGCAGTAAAATATCTGTATATGATGTAATGTCTCTGTACACCTCTGCGTTCATCCTGCGATAGAGGCTGCTCTGTTCTGGTATGGGCTGAAATGTCTCACCACGCTTCACCATAGCTGCCGTTGCCCCGACAAAATCAGCGTGTATACCGGTTGCCACTGCAGCACAGATCGCCGACCCCATGGCGGCAGCATCCTCCATACCGCTGCGTCGGGCCGGCACTTCGAAGACATCTGCAAATATCTGCATGAAGAGATCACTTTTTGCGCCTCCTCCCGAGATAACCAGATCTTCGAGCTTCCACTCCAGCTCACCGAGCATGGCATCGGCATGATTCTTCATCGTAAGTGCGATCGCTTCAAAAATTGACCTGTAGATATGTCCCCGAGTGTGCCTGTTGTCAAATCCGAGCATCATACCCTTCTTGAAGGGGGCATCCGGGGGTGCCAGCCACTCTGGAACCGTCATCAGGCCATCCGACCCTGCCGGGACGGCCGCGGCCTCCCGGTTCAGCGCTTCAATGGATACTTCTCTGCAATCATCACCGAGCAGGGACTGATACCAGCTGATAGTCCACATCCCCCGCCTGATTCCCCCGCTTTCGTAGAGAAAGTACCCGGGAATTGATGCCATGTTCGAGAAGAAGTGCCCGGCATCCGTGACAAGTCTGCTGCCGTACATCATGGAACCGATATAGGTACCGAGGGATACGAGCAGATTGTTGCCATCTTCAAGGCCGGCTCCCAGCGCCTCTACAGCCTTGTCATTAGCGGTAGCCACTACTGGAATGCCAGCCGGCAAATTCATGGCGACTGCAGCATTCTCTGTGAGATAGCCTAAGATCTCGCCCGGTTTAACCAGGTCAAAGAGCATATCCCGGGGAATGTTATATGTTGCAATTATTTCGGGATCCTCACTCCAGTCCCAGGTTGTTTTGTCAATGGGCCACTGTCCCTCATAATTTGCAGCCGTATCCCTGAACTCTCCGGTAAGACGGCACCCGATATAGCCCGAAGAGGTTGTAACCCATTTCACCTTGTCATCCAGGTGCTGATACGGTCTGGAGAGCCGCACATCCATCCAGTTCAGTACCGGAGAGGCAAGCGTTCCCTCACCGTTCAATAACGCCCGGCAGCACCTTATCGTGCACAGTCCGATACCGGCAATCTCGCCGGGATCTCCGTTAAAGAGCTCCATAGCCCTCCTGCAGGCTATCACCAGACTGTTCCAGAGATCATCATCCGGATGCTCGGCAATATCGGGACGTGGGGAGTGGAGGGGCATCAGCTTCTCCGAGCCGGACGCAACCACATGCCCCTGCTCATCAAAGACAAAGACCTTGGTGCTTTGCGATCCCCCGTCAATGCCGATAAGATATCTCTTCTGCTTCATCGTACCAGATACCCTCCGTCAACAGTGAGAATATGCCCGTTCACAAAATCCGATGCCCGACTGGACAGAAATACAACAGCTCCCATGAGGTCAAGACTGTTTCCCCACCCTCCTGCCGGAACATGGTCTATTACCCGGGTATTGGCTTCGGGGTTGGAGCGTGTATTGGCAGTCAGGTCAGTGGCAAAGTACCCCGGAGCAATTCCGTTTACCTGAATATTGTACTGGGCAAGCTCATCGCAGAACGCCTTTGTCAGACCGGCAAGTCCGTGCTTAGTGGCTGCATAGGCGGGGGAGAGCTGTCCTCCGAGAAAGGAGAAGAGCGAACAGATATTTATGATCTTCCCGCTATTGCGGGGGATCATCACTTTCATGGCTTCATGGGTCAGTTCAAAGGGAGCGGTGAGATTAATGCGTACCATCTTATCCCAGTGGCTCCGGCCAAACTCCGCAACCGGCCTGTTGATATTCAATCCGGCACTGTTAACCAGGATATCAAGGGAACCAAACCGTTCCACACAACCCCTGACAACCTGCTCCGCACTGTTCTCCTCAGCAAGGTCTGTATGGAGCACTTCGACTCCGGAACCCGGACACTCGGTACTGAGCAGTTCCTGCGTTACCCCGCCATCATCAATTATGCTGGGGATGTAGAGATTTGCCCCCGATTTGGCCAATGCCAGCGAGAACGTTCTTCCGAGTCCGGTATTACCGCCGGTTACTATTGCGTTCTTACCCTTCAGTGAAAAGAAATCTATCGAAAAATCCTCTATTCCCACACCATGCTCCCAGTCTTGCCAATCCGACGATTGGCTTAGTCAGTGTTCTGCTTACAGCAAAAAAAAGAGAAAAGCCGCTCCCTTATCACACACCAGCAATATACAGCATCAGAGGTTGTGGAATAAGGGAAATCGCTTTTCTCTACATCACTAGCAATTTCTTACACTATGTTACAGTAGGACATCCTAAAGGAAAAGAATTCAGGAGTCAATAGTCCAGACTTCCTCATTTGTCGATGATACCGCTATCGAACCGGCCTGCAGAGATGCCCGTACATCATCCGCCGTGCAGATCATACCTCCGGATATGATGGGCAGATCGGTCTTCTCCCGGGTCCAAGTCACCAGTTTTGGCCAGCCTGGAAGAATCTCAATGCAGTCTGGTTTTGATAGCCTGATTTGCCGGTCAATGTTGCTGAAGGAGAAGGAATCGATAATGAACAGCCTGTGAATGGTGTAAAACCCCATTAAAGTTGCAGCCTTCAAGACAGCTGCCTTTGAACTGAGGATACCGTCGGCATCACTATGTTCTTTTAGGAATCGCACAATGATATCGTTGGAAGAGCTTCCCCCGAGCAGATCGACATTCACAAAGACCATCTTCCCCGCTCTCTTCAGGGTGCTTACGATATCGGGAATCGTGACAATATTCCCATAGAGAATGAATACTACCCCGTTTTCAGCCCTTACGGCATCCGCAAGTCCCCGGTTATCCTTGATTCCCGGTATTATCCGGCATGCCGAGAGTAGCTGACCCAGACTGTTTTTTTTCACCTGCTCCATCTGCCCGACCCTGTTCATGATTCCCGCAGTTGCTCAATCGGGATATGACAGTAGGCGAAATGGGAATCGCTCAAGTCCACCCTCGGTGGCGGAGTGGTATCACATACCGATCCGACCTTCCTGTGGCAGCGCCCCGCAAAGGGACAGCCGGGCAGCTTTGCTGTCGGGTTCGGCGGTGCTCCCTCAAGCCGGATACGCTTCCTGCTGATTGAGGGATCAACATCGGGAACAGCCGAAAGCAGTGCCTCAGTATAGGGGTGGGCTGCTGACCCGACAACTTCATCCCGCTGACCGTACTCGCAGATCCGTCCCAGGTACATCACCATGATGTTGTCACTCAGGTAGTTGATTACATTGAGGTCATGTGAGATGAAGATATAGGATGCCCCTGAATCGCGCTGAAGATCTACGAGCAGATTCAGTACCGAAGCCTGCACAGAGGTATCAAGGGCTGAAGTCGGTTCGTCACAGATCAGGAGATTGGGGGAGATGGAGAAGGCCCTGGCAACAGCGGCTCGCTGCATCTCACCTCCGCTGAGTTGCGTTGGTTTACGCCTGAGATAGGTTTCGCTCAAACCGACCTGCTTCAGGATCTCGAGCATTCGCCTGCGCCGCTCCTGAGACGATTTTATCCCAAGCAGCTTTCTCATTGGCCGGTCAATAATGCGCTCAATGGTAAAGGAGGGGTTGAGACTGCGTCCGGGGTTCTGGAAAATCAGCTGGATATTCTTCAGTATTTCCGCAGAACGTTTCTCCCAGGAGATGGAGATATCGACTCCGTCAAAGATGATTTTTCCCTTGGTTGGAGCAAGCAGTCCGCTCACGGTATGACCCATGGTACTCTTTCCGCAGCCGGATTCACCGACAATACCGAGGACACTGTTCTGCACCAGATGCAGATCAACGCCGTTTACCGCCCGAACCTTCTTTGGTCCATGGCCGAAATATTTATAAAGGTTACTGATCTCCAGGATATTCTCCTGGGATCTTGCCGCGACATGCTGAACAGGCTTAATATTCTCTCCCACACGATCAGGGACATCGGTGGCGTAGGCCCTGTCACAGGCAGAAAAGTGCTGGCTCTCCACCTCTTCCATCCCATACCGCTCCTCACAGTCGGGCGTGCGCTTATCACATCTTGCTATGAACGGGCAGCCGGTCTCGGAGGCACTTCTCCGCTTTACATACCCGGGTATGGTATTAAGCCGCACTAGCTCCTTTACCACTCCCGCCCTCGGCATGCAGTTAATCAGCGCACGGGTATATGGATGTTTTGGTTGGACGAAGATAGTCTTCTGTGACCCGATCTCGACCAGCTCGCCCCGGTACATGACTCCGATTCTGTCAGAGACCTTGTTCACGATACCGATGTCATGGGAGATGTAGATCATGGACATATTGTACTTTTCCTTGAGTTCACCGATGATATCGAGAATAACAGCCTCGGTGGTTACATCAAGGGCAGTGGTGGGTTCGTCAAGGATCATCAGGTCGGGGCGGCAGAGCAGTGCCATGGCAATGCAGACCCGTTGCTGCATTCCTCCGCTGATCTGGTGGGCATAGCGCTTGATCAGCCCTTCGGCATCACCCATCCGCAGATCCTTCAGTGTAGCTATCGCCTCCCGTTCAGCCTCTGCCCGTGATAAACCACGGTGCTGCATGGTTACTTCGGCAAGCTGGAATCCGATCGTCAAAGAAGGATTCAGGCTTGAGTAGGGATTCTGGTACACCATGGCTATCCGGTTACCCCTGAAGGACTCCATCTCCTTATGACTTTTCTGCAGCAGATCCTCACCCTTGAAGAATATATTGCCCGTCCTTGACCCGTTAACCGGGAGGTAATCCAAAATTGCGTATGAGAGGGTACTTTTTCCGCAGCCGGATTCCCCGATGATGCCAAGCACCTCTTTTCGACGTATGTTGAGGGAAATGTCCTTGACGGCCAGCACTCGGTCTGTCAGGGTCTGGTACTCGACGCGGAGATCCTTTATTTCCAGAACAGTGTCGTTGCGTGTCTCAGTTTTCATTGATCATAACCCTGCTGATAAAATCGGATAGAAGTGAAACGCCGATGACCAGGGAGGCAATGGCCAGTGCCGGATAGAGCACCGACCAGGGGGCAGCCATGATGATCGACTTGTTCTCGATAACCATCATCCCCCAGTCGGGAGTGGGCGGCTGAAGCCCCACCCCAAGAAACCCCAGTGAAGCAATCATCATGATCGAATATGCAAAACGTGCGGTTATCTCGACAATTACCGGTCCGATGGTATTGGGAAGAATCTCTATGAACATGATGTAGAAGTGTGACTCTCCCCTGATGCGGGCCGCATCGACATACTCGGTATTCTTGCAGGTGAGCAACGCTCCCCTGGCAACTCTGGCCGTTGCCGGAGTATAGGCAATGGAGACAATAATGGTAAGGCTCAATATGGTAGAGTCCCCTAATATCCCCAGAACCACCATGGAGAGCACAAGCGGTGGAATTGCCATGAGGATATCCATGATCCTGAGGAAAATGGTATCGGTGACGCCCCCGAAATAACCGGCCATGAAACCGATAAGAATCCCGGCCAGAGAGGAGAAGAGACTGGTAAGGAGCGCCACTGTCAGTATCGAACGGCTGCCGTAGACGATCCGGGACCAGATATCGCGTCCAAGGGAATCGGTACCGAGCAGATGACCACCTGTTCCGGGCGATACCATCTGATGCTCCATATCCATCTCAGTATAGGTGTAGGAGACGATTGATGGTCCGACAAATGCCAGAAATATCCATATGATCAGAACCGATAAGCCGACTATTGCACGTGGGCTCCGTTTCAGTTGTATTAGCAGATTGTTCATGCATCACTCCGACTGAATCTGATTTTCGGATTGAGAAATGCGTAAGCCATATCCGTTATAAAGGTGGAAAATACAAAAATGAAGGTAATGAACAGCACACACGCTTCAATCAGGGGGATATCCCTCGTCTTGATCGACGACATGGTCAATGACCCGAGTCCCGGAAATCCAAACAAGGTCTCAACAACGATGAGGCCCCCAAAGAGCCATCCCATATTCATCCCGATAATGGTAATGGTGGGAAGCAGGGCATTCTTCAGGGCATGCCTGAAGATTACATATCTGCGCGGCATTCCCTTGAGAACGGCTGCCCGCACATAATCCGAGTTAAGCACCCGTATCATCGAGGATCTCTGCATCCTTGAGACATATCCGAACATCACAAAGGTGATTGATAACGCCGGCAGTACCAGTATTTCAAGATTGGTCCACAGCGTCTCCCCTATGGGGATAATGCTGGTAATCGGTAATATCTGCAATTTAACGGAAAAAATTGTTATGAGAATGATTCCTGAAACGAATTCCGGCAGTGCCATGGTTGCGAGACCGAAGATGGAAATGACCGAATCTGTCGGTTTCCCCGATTTAACCCCGGCCAACACCCCGAACAGGATCGAAACCGGTACATAGAAGATCAGGGCACAGAGAGCCAGCACTATCGAGTGGCCAACCTTTCTCCAGAAAATTGAGCTGATCTGGACTCCTCGCATATAGAGCGATTCACCCAGGTCGCCCTGGATAAAGCTCCCTGCCCAATCGAAATACCGAACCATGAAAGGGCGGTCCAGCCCCATGGATTCCCGCAGGGCTTTGACCGCTTCTTCGGTCGCACTTTGTCCCAGTACTGTCTGTGCGACATCGCCCGGCATAATTTCCACAAGGAAAAATATGAGGAACGACATCACGATAACAGTCAGTACCAGAAAGAATAACCGATTAAGAATTCGTTTCAGGAAATTCATATCACTATGCTCTATTCAACGGTTGCATACTCAAGCTGAGGCAGCATGGTAACCGGCTGGCGAAAATCCTTCACGGAATCGCTTAAACCCACTAGATACGGAACCTGAAGGTTCAGTACAGTTCCCTCGGCATGAAAGATCTCCTGCAGCTCATCATAGTATTCCTGCCGCTTAGCATCATCAACCTCGCCTCGAATCATGTCGATCAACTCATCAACACGGGCATTGTCAATATGGGATTCGTTCCAGGGTCCTTCGGAATGGTATGCAAGCATTAGCAGCATCGAGGGGTCTACACGCACTCCCCAGCCGGTCAGCAGCATCGGTCCATCCATCCAGTACTGTGAGAGATAGATGTCTCTCGGGAACCCTTTCAGCTGGATATCGAAGCCTGCCGGTTCAGCCAGCTCCTTCAACGTCTGGGCAATGCTTGTCCCATAGGGATGGTCTGAAGCGTAGTAGAGCTCAACGGAGAGACCGTCGGGATAGCCAGCCTCGGCTAGCAGCTCCTTTGATTTCTCGATATCTGTGCCACGGAAAGGAATTTCCTTGTACTGGGCAAGCTGGTTGACGATCGGCGTCTCATTGTAGAATATGCTCTCACCGAGATTTCCCTGACAGGCTTTTGCCAGCACTTCCGGATCCATAGCATACTTGAAGGCCAGCCGCACGGTGTTATCATCAAACGGTTCGCGATCAGCCGAAAGAGCAATGAACCTTGATTCCTGGTAGGGTGATACCACTTTGAATCCATCCAGTGATTCAAGACGTTTCTTGATCACCGAAGAGATCTGGGGAACGATGTCCACTTTACCTGCTTCAAGCATGGTTACGCTTGAGTCAATATCGGGAACAAAGTAGATTCTCAACTCATCGGACTTTGGCAGTCCTTCAGCCCAGTAATCTGCATTTTTCATCAAAAGAGCCGACTCCTTGGGAATCAGCTGTTCAAGGACAAATGGTCCTGTTCCCATCGGTTTTGATTCACCGAAGGTACCGTAATCATAATCGGATGAGAGTATGGCCATATTATAGTCGGTGAAGATGTACATGAAGGTCGGGTTTGATGTTCCCAGCACCAGTTCAACGGTGTAGTCATCAATGATGTTGACAGCTTCGACAATCTTGAAATCCTGGGCCTTCAGATGCCCGAGGTCAGGATCCTGAGTCCTCTCAATGGTGAACTTGATATCTTCTGCGGTACATGCTGACCCGTCATGAAACGTCACCCCTTCCCGCAGGGATATTGTCCACACCTTACCATCACTGCTGCTCCAATCCGTTGCAAGGGATGGAATCAAATCACCGGTAAATGGATCTATCTCGATGAGATAGTCATATATTGAAGCATTCAGGGAGAATGCCTGTCCGTCCCAGGACCCCGGGGTTATCAGATTAGGAACTTGTTCGGCTACCCTGATAATCTGCTTCTGTTCTGCTTCCTCCTCTCCGCCGGCAAATACAATCGCCCCGACAAAGAGCAGTGCTACAAGAAACAATACTGTTTTTTTCATTTCGCACTCCTTAAAAAATATTTCAAAACTAAATAAAATAGTTTTAATAACCACTGAATCGTCATAAGAACACAAATTAAATTCTTACTATGTTGTGCTCCTCAATGCTGGATACTGCCACCATTAGCAGTGATTGCTCCTGCACCATTCGAGCAAGATATGTGTTAAATGATAAGCTAGCTGACAATTATGGCACAGCAATATCTTACCATCTCTTGCAATGGCACTGTATAACCATGCTGTTATTTATACGTACACGTATAAACTGCTGATCCTATATTTATTAGGATTCTAAGTATTATAGCATGCTTATTAGTAATTTCACAAGGGGGCAGAGAAATGCTGCAGGATCAGCCTGCACCGGCTCAGGGACTGTGCGAAAAAAAGAGGCCGCAAGCAGCACTGTGAAAGATTTCGTAGCTACACAATTTACTAGCTGCTGTAGGGGTCAGCAGCAATCATTACCCTTCGGCATAGTGATCAATGGCTTCAAGGGCGCTGTCCATGATGGCTATACCCTCATCAATATCATTCCTGGTGGCTATCAGGGGCGGGGCCATCGCCACCACGTTACTTGGATTGGCTGCCATGGCGATCATACCCAATTCTCCGAGCCGTCTGGCCAATTCCAGCTTGGGATTCAGCCCTTTCCGTATCCTGGCATCAACCGGAATGATCGGTTCTCTTGTTTTTCGGCTCTTCACCAGCTCAAGCCCGACAAAGAGCCCCTTGCCACGCACATCGCCTATCACCGGATGCTTCTCCTTGAGCTCAAGGGCCCTCTCCAGCAGATACTCCCCAAGCACTTTGGCATTCTCTATGAGGTTGTCCTGTTCGTATATCTTCAGCACCTCAATGGCTGCGGCACAGCCGAGGGCATGCCCGGCATACGTTGCTCCGTGGCTGAACATCGTATTGTTGAAGCGGTCCCCGATATGCTTCCTGGCAATGGTGGCCCCCAGGGGCACATACCCGGAAGTGATCCCCTTTGCCATCGCAATCAGGTCCGGCACCACATCCCAGTGGTCAATGGCAAACCACTCACCGGTTCGCCCGAAGCCGACCATGACTTCGTCAAGCATCAGCAGCATCCCGTAGCGGTCACAGATTTCTCGCACCATAGGATAGTACTCCGGAGGCGGAATGATAACCCCGTTTGCGCCGGTAATTGTCTCACAGATAATGCCTGCCACCATATCGCTACCACCCTCAAGCTGAATTACCTCTTCCAGATACTTCACGCACTGCATGTCGCAGGAGGGATACTCCCTGCCGAACATGCAGCGGTAGCAGTAGGGTTGTGGTACGGCTATCACATCCGTTCCCCCGGTAATTGCAGCCCAACTGCGGGGATCTCCTACAGAGACAGAAATCGAAGCCCCGGTACCCCCATGGTAACTTCGGTAACGACCGACAATCTTCCGCTTGCCCGTATACTGCTGACAGATCTTGATTGCCGTCTCGTTGGCCTCGGTACCACCCAGTGATATAAAACTCTTGCTGAGGTCCCCCGGGGTTACCCGTTCAAGCATCTTACCCAGTATGGCCCGCGGAGCATTTGACATGGTGGGAGCAAAGGAGGCCAGCGTATTGGCCTGCCGGCAGATGGCATCAATGACCCGCTTGTCTCCATGCCCGATATTGTGGCTGACAAAGCAGGAGCTGAAATCGAGCCGTTCCCGGCCGTCCTCGGTGGTGAATCGAACGCCGTTCGCCGTAACAACCCGCAGGGGAGAAATCCCCGGCTGATACGACCATGAATGGTAGATGTTCTCAGTTTCGTAGGAATCCAGATCTGCCTTTGTAGTGGGGATATCACCGATTTTACGCATAATGAGAGCTCCTTTGTTGAACTGGTATCTCAGAATAGCATAATCAGCGATGAATACTCAACATTTCAGGAGCTAAAGAGGCCTGCCTCTGCCTGCTGAGATCTGTTCCACGCTGTCCAGGAGCCGTTCAGCCTCACAAAGCTCCATCAGGCCGTTAACCACCAGCATGAGACCACAGGGATCAAGTTCGGCAGTCAGCCCGGGAACCTCATCTGCATCACAATAGATGTACACTCCCTTACCCGCCTCCTGGATGCGGTGCAGCAGCTCCATCCATTCACTCACCCGCCCGCCTCCGGCTCCCTGCACCCACTGAATGGCCTGCAACCCGGGTATATTGAGCAACAGATCAAGGTGCCGGACCATTCCCGGACCGTCAAGATGAAAGATCGTACGATCAAAGGCCTCCACCTGCTCAAGAAGCAGCGGAAGTATGAACTCGGCAAACATCTCAGAAGATATCAGGGTGGAAAAGTCAGACTGCAGGTCAATTGCCGGTGTATCCGACCAGATTCCCATCCAGGTAAGATATCCCCCGTACCGATTGGTGTATGGAATCAGGCCCTGCCAGGCTTCAAACCAGGCTGCCTGTACTTTTGCGGCAGCACTCTTCACCTTCTCCGGTTCCAGAAGCATATCAAGACAGAGTTTCTGGGGATCTCGCAACCCGCTAAGCACTTCCGTCGGTCCGTTGAGATCAGGCAGGCTCAGGTAACAGGCAAGCTCTTTCTCTTCAATCAGGGCCAGCGCACGCTCCAGCAGCTGAATGCTGATTTTCCACCACGCATTCTCCCGGTCAATTTCAAGTGACGGACAGCGCTCCCACTCCTCGATTATGGGAACAGACCAGGTAGTATCCCGGTCAATATAGCGGTTCGGTGCACCGAGATACTTGCAAGTAATCGAGACCATCCTGCCTGCAACCGGCTGCAGTACGGGAAAGGCTTCTGCCAGATAGCAGGTACCTGCAAGTTCGTTGACGATCCTGGGTAGGACATAGTCGGGATTGGTCCAGTAATCATGCGTGGTGGGAGCTTCCAGCAACGGCAGCTGCAGTCGTGGTGCGGGACGCTTTGCCTTCAGCTGCAGCAGTGGCCTGCCAATTGAGATACCGCTCCACCAAGCTTCAACCCGCTCTCTGGCCCCTTCAATATCATCCTTCAGATGTATCATCATATGCCTCATACGAGAAATGTACGCCAATTGAGCCAATTGCACCATGTATACAAACATTTGTCCTGGAGGTATGCAGGACAATTGGCAGTATGACTTCCTGTAAAGAATCTTTTTTCAAGCAGCTTAATTGTACAACATATTATGCTATTTTCCTTGACTATACAGAATATTTATAGCACATAATTGATATATGCAGACATATCGTCTTGAGCAAGAAAGATCTGCCCTCCCGTTCACATTCGGCAGGACAACGCTTGGTGATTCCGGGTACCATCGCCATTCCCATGATTTCTCGGAACTTGTGATTATTACCGGGGGCAGCGGTATCCACTCAGCCGATGGGAAAGACTACCCTGTCGTTATCGGTGATATCTTTGTCCTGCAAACAGGCCTACAGCACGGATTCAGCCGCTGCAACAGCCTCAGCATGTATAATATCGGGTTCATGGACAACATCATCCCGGAACAGGCCCTTCGTGAAGTTCCCGGTATACGCGTACTCTTTGATATCGAGCCCCGGACCCGAAGCAGCACCGGCTTCTCAAGCAAGTTTCATGCCGGGCCACTGGAGATGGAGACGATTCATTCCCATCTGGATTCGATGGAACGGGAGTTACGCAGGCGTCTTCCGGGTTATTCCACGGTAACCGTTTTCCAGCTGATCACGCTGGTGATCCTGCTCGGGCGCTACTACTCCCAGAAAAGCTCAATGCCTGTCCTGCACCTGATGAAACTGGCTGAAGGGCTCTACATCCTGGAGCAGCATTTCAATGAATTCGTGGAAATCGGGGCAATCGCAGATCAGATCGGTTTGTCCAGAGCACATTTCATCCGTTCATTCAAGCGGGCGTACCACCTCACTCCGCTGCAGTACCTACTGCAGTTGCGCATGGGAAAAGCAGTTGAAATGCTTGCTGAGACAAAGATTCCTGTCTCAGAGATTGCCTTCTCGTGCGGGTTTTCAGACAGTAACTACTTCTCCAGAGTGTTCCGGAAGCGACTGGGAGTCTCCCCGAGGGAGTTCCGCAGCAACAGGAAAAGGTTGGCTGCTACCTGAGGATGCCATAGGCTGCTGCCCGCCCCAGCCAGACAGCTGCAAGCCCAAGTACCACATGGAGTCCTATGTGCAGCAACGCATACCAGATCCTGTTGCCCAGTAAGAGAGAGATGGCCTCATAACTGAAGGTTGAATAGGTGGTGAAGGCTCCGAGAAGACCAACCATGAGCAGCAGATAGATCTCGTTTGTCAGACCGGCAACCCCTTCGGCAAAAAAGGCCAGCAGCCCGATGAGAAAACAACCGATCACATTGACAATCAGGGTCGGGTACGGCATTGCGGAATTTCCGGTAACGCCGGCAATCAGGGCACCGAGACCATACCGCATAACAGCTCCGAAAAACCCGCCTGCCCCAACAATCAGTATTTTATTCATCCACTCAACCTCTTTCTGTAATGATGTATCTCAAGATAGTATGTGTAATTGTACTTTGTGAAGCAGCAGGTATCCGCAGTCCATGACAATCTCCCAAAGAGTCATAACCGGATACCCAGTACAGAAACAGCCGGGAGAAATACTCCCGGCTGCGCAAAGCAAAGTGAAAAGCAGGCAGACCCCATTCAGCTCTGCTCCTTCTTGGCTGTCAGCAGAGATACAACAATCAAAGTGAGAAAACTCAGCGGAATCGAGATGAGGGCAGGATTATCCAGCCCGAACACCGCCCGTTCGGCAGGAAGGCCGTAGCGCTCCATCATACTCGGTGATAGCAGGATGATCGTCAGGGCAGATACCATGCCGACGAGCACAGAGGCGACTATCCCCTTGGCAGTCGTCTTCTTCCAGAATAGCATCATGATAATGGCCGGAAAATTTGCCGAGGCGGCAATGGCAAAGGCCCACCCTACCAGGAACGATACATTCATACCCTTGAACAAGATGCCGAGAATGATGGCGATGGCTCCGACAGAGACTGCGGAGACTTTCCCGATCACTACCCGGGTGGTATCCGATATTTTCCTGTGGCGGAAAATACTCTTCATCATATCGTGGGCAACGGCTCCCGAAGAGGCCACGATGAGACCTGAGACAGTCCCGAGAACCGTAGCAAAGGCAATTGCTGATATTACCGAGAAGAGGAACACCCCGAAAACCTTGGCCAGCAACGGCGCACTCATGTTGCTGCTCTGGACATCTAGCACCCCGTTTACCATGGCACCGAACCCGATATAGAGGGTAAGAATATAGAAGAACCCGATCGCTGCAATGGCAAGTATGGTCGATTTCCTCGCATCCTTCGGGGATGGCACCGTATAGTAACGGATCAGTACATGCGGCAGGGCCGCTGTCCCGAAGAAGAGGGCCACCATCAGTGAAACGAAGTTAATTTTCGACAGGGGCGTGGAGCCCTCGTCAACCTTGAATTTCAGCCCCGGGCGCATCAGGTCAGAGCCCTCCGTGGAATCCTGGTACCAGAGCTGTACCGAATCACCTTCATGGGAGAAGCTGCTTTTATTGAACCTGATCACCTCGCTACTTTCAATGGTCTCGAGGAACTTGAACGGTCCGAGGGGTCCGGTCTGCTCAACCTCCACGCCATCGACGATGATCTTACTCATGTGCCCGACCTGGTAGAAGGCTTCAGCTTCCTTCGGCTTGCCATTATAGAGCACCCCTGCATCATCACTCTGCACAACCGTGAGCGTCTCTTTCAGAAGCGCACTGCCACCGTCAATTTCAGCTAACCACCAGCAGGTAATTCCAGCTTTTTCCGTTTTGACATAGAGATGCTCACCGTCGGAATATTCCCCGGTTATGGTGTACCCCTCCTCTTCAATATCGACAACGCTATCCCCGCTTGCTGCTGCATTCAGCGTGACAAACTGGTGATAATCGTCCACGGGAGTGGTTGAAACCCCCTTGTTGAGGATCGAGATTACCAGGATCAATGAGAATATGATCAGGAGGGCACCCTTGATGAACTGTACGTAGGTAGTTGCCTTCATGCCGGCTGTGGCGACAATGAAAATGACGATGGCGCCCACACCGATGACCCCCACATAGTGCGGGAAACCGAGTAGTGGCGTTACCAGCGCTCCGGCCCCGACCATCTGGGGAATCAGGTAGAAAATTGAGACAACAAGGGTGGAGATACCGGCAATGAGCCGTATGCCAGGATAGTTGAACTTGGAATCAAGGGCATCGGCAAAGGTGAACTTGCCCAACCGTTTCAGCGGCTCTGCGATGACAAAGAGGGCGACTATCCAACCGGCAAGGTATCCGATTGAGTAGAGAAACCCGTCATAGCCGGCTACGGCAATCATGCCGCAGATACCGAGGAAAGACGCCGCCGACAGATAGTCGCCGGCAAAGGCGATCCCGTTTACCTGCCATGGGATAGTCCCGCCGGCGGCAAAGTAGCCCTTGGAAGAGCTGGACTGCCGGGAGAAATAGATCGATATACCGATCACAGTCAGAACAATTACCGCGAAGAGAATCGTTGCAAGGATAGATGGTGAGTAGATCATGCATCCCCTCCCACTGATTTGCCGGAAAGCACTTCATTCTCTTTCTTCGTACAGAAGGCATTGTAGAGCAACCCCATGATGATGGCTATGAGAATCAGGCTAAATCCATACACGACTGCAAGATTCAGACCGAATACTATTTTGACTTTCATCAGTTTCGGAGCAAATGTGTTGATCAGGACAAATCCTGCAAAGACTATCCCATATACTGCGAAAAACCGTAAGCCTAGTTTCGTCTTGTACAAAGATACAGCAGGATCTTCCTCCTGATGCACCGCGGGTCCGTGATCCATAATGTGCTCCTTTATGATGTTTCTCTGTACAGTAGCACAAAAAAAATAGAGGTTAAAGATCCCTGAAGACAAAATATCAGACAAAGTGAATAATTTCAGCATGCCTGAATAGCATGTCACCGCTGGAAGCCCTCAGACACCAAAACGCAAGCTACCTCCCAGAGCGACTCGCTGGGCATTAAGTCTGCCATACAAAAAAGGCAGGTACAAGGCGCATCTACCTGCTTTGCGGGGTTACAGGGCCGGATGATGTAGTTGCCTGGCTACAGTTACCTCCCGCATCCGCTCGAATACATCGATACCAATCTGGCGATACATATCAAGGAGGTCAACGAGCACCCAGTTCTCACGGATCAGTCCATGCTCACAGCGCCAGAAATCGAGACTGCAGAGGGTGATCACCTGCCCTGCCGGGGCTATGCCAAGCCACCCGTCCCCGCTGATGGTAAGCTTCATATTCGGCCATCCGGTAACCCCGACATAGGGACCCTCTGCAAAGAAGTGGAGCGGAACATCCCTGTTGATATCCCGGTCGGGCATCGCCTTGAGAAAGGGAATCTGGTGCCAGTTCCTGAAACCCGAGATTCTCCTGTTCGAACCGATACCCGAAGGGCCATACCAGCTCATCTTCGGATGCCAGTAACGCTCCAGCTGCATCGCCTCAGGACCTCCCTCGGCATGCATCTGCAGCCCGTCAAGCATATCAAGGACCAGCTGCAGGCTTGCTGAGGAAACTGTTTCATCACGTTCAGGCAGGGGTGTCCCATCCTGCGTCGCCGGGGCCGGTACCATGAACTCAACCCCAAGGCTGGGAGACAGGGGCCATGCGTTCGCCTGCATCATCACCTGGGGAATATCCCAGATTGCCTGCACCTCAACAATCCGGTCCTCTTCAATGCGGTAGAACTCATGGAACCGCATGAAGACCATATGGAGGGTTGGAGGGATATCGAGCCAGGGCTGCTCGAATACACCAACATAGTTGCCGGCGCACCCCACCCAGTCGCCGTATTCGGTTGACGGGCCGCTGATGCAGATGTACTGACGCCGTTCCAGGTCTGGGACAGCCTTAAGCAGCGGCTCATAGGCTGCCGAGAAGAATGCATCGGCTCCCATGATATCCCCGAAGGGATGGCACATATGGAAGATGCACTCATCGGCAAACAGCCCGGCATACCTCTCCGGGAGCTTTGCCGTATCAACGTCATATAACATCCTGTTGAGCCTCTCAAGTAAATTCCTGTTTCCTGAATACACACCCATACTTGTTACCTCCGTTTCACTATCATTTTGTACTACAAAGCACACGCTATTTGGACAGGACCGTCCTGTACACTCTCAGCATATTCTCACCGAGAATCTTCCCGGTATCCTCCACGCTGTAGCCACCATCAAGAAGTATGCCGGTTACCAGAGGAAACGACTCATGCGTTTCGGGTCCCCGGATATAGTCACTCGCCCTGATCCCATAATCAATGCCCTCTATGATTCCGGGGTACTTCTCACTCTGCAGCGGTGTCAATCTGTCGAACTCACAGAAATGGGGACCGCGATTGGCATACCCTCTGATAAGATCCCTTCGTTTTGGCGTCTCAAAGGCACTGTAGTCCGGTCCGAGGGCAACATGATCTATCCCGGCCGTCTCAACAATATGGTCGATATGCCGCAGCAGATCATCACCGGTTGCCTCCTCCCGGTCTCCGGCAAGGAGCGCCGCCAGGAAGCTGATGCCGATTACCCCGCCCCGTTCTGCTATCATCCTGATCCTATCATCGCTGATATTGCGGGGATGAGAACACACAGCCGCAGCACAGGTGTGAGAATCTATCACGGGAGTTGTCGTAGAAGCCATCAGATCAAGGAAACCGTTATCGGAGAGCTGTGAGGAGTCGATTACCATGCCGAGCCGTTCGGCCTCGCCCACAACCGCCCTGCCGAACCCGGTCAGTTTACCACCAGTCCGGCTCTGGGCAATCCCGTCTCCCAGCCGGTTCCTGCCGTTGCCGGTGAGCTGGATGGAACGCAGCCCGCCCCGGTAGAGAGAGCGCAGAGAAGAGAGCAGATTGAGATTTTTCTTGCCCTCAAGCACCCTTCCCCCGCTGATGCCGGCAAAGATGCCAATCTCACGGCCGGTAAGGACCATTTCGATATCATTACTGTTCCTGCAAATCCTGAATGAAGAAGACCCCGACTCCTCCTCACAGAGCAGGGCATCCAGCTTCTTGTGGGCATCCCAGAAACGCAGCTCGCTGGCACTGTAGAGGACCTGGGCAACGTGGTCACCCCCGATTGCGAGCGTAACGAACTTGACCCCCTGGGCTTGCAGCACAGGAAGGTAGTACTCATCAAAAATGGAACGCTCACGGGAAAGCACATCAAACTCATGGAGAATGAAATTGTATACGAAGGCATCAAGTATCTCCTGATGGACATCGAAGACCACGGCCTTCTCATGCACGATCCTTCCGAGATCAATCACATCACAGCTGCTCATGCCAAACTCCTCATCCGATGGTCTCCCCGAGCACGCGCAGCATATTTCCGCCGAGCACTTTTTCGATATCCACATCGCTGTAGCCGTGCCGAACGAAGTATTCGGCTATCATCCAGGCCTCTTCCAGCCTGTTCGGGGCATCGAGCATATGGTCCTCGGCAGGAATTCCGGTGTAGAACCCCTCTATCGAACCAGGTGCCGGGCACATAGCCCTGTGGATATTATGCACCAGGTCGAAATTATCAAAGTCCAGCCCGATCCCCACATGGTCGATCCCGATCGTCTCGGCAATGTGGTCAATATGCCGGATCACCGTTTCCCATGTGACCGGAGCAGGTTTTCGTTCATAATGCCATTCAATCTCAGTCTTCACCATCTCCATACCGATCACCCCACCGTTGCGGCCGATGGCACGGATGCGTTGATCACTGAGATTGTTGGGGTTGGGGCAGACTGCCTGCACCCCGACATGGGATACGATCAGCGGCTTTTCGGCAACTTCGATGCTGTCGAAGAAGGTGCGGTCCGTCATGTGGGTGAGGTCCACCAGCATCCCAAGCCTCTCCATCTCCCTGATGAGCCTGATACCGAAGGTGGTGAGCCCGGCTTCCGCCTGCGCCTCACCCATTCCATCACCGAACCTGGTCCTTCCCCCACCGACAATGCAGACACTCCGCAGCCCGAGACGGTAGAAACTCCTCAGCAGGACAAGACTCTCCTCACCCTCGATGCCTTCCAGGGCCCTTGCCCCCTCCATGGCCAGAATAACGGCAATCTTCCCTTCAGCTGCTGCCGCATGAATATCAGCGGTGCTACGGCAGATCTTAAGCGAGGCCCCCTCCTCCTCAGCCCGGCAGAGCATGTCGATCTGTTCCAGGGACCCATGCACCAGGTCATCGGTCATGTTGCAGACACAGGGGGAGTTGCCGCCGACCGATGTGGCAATGACATTGATCCCGCCAGTTCTCAGCATGGGACTGTAATAGGTATCAAATATGTTTTCTTGCCCCAGGGCTTCATGGATGGCATACTCAAAGAGGATGTGATTGTGAATGTCCACGAACAGCGTCTCCTTGTTGAGCCGCGTTGCCCGTGCGCTGATCTCTTCCTGCCGCATAAGTGATACATCACTGCGTTTCATGACTGGTTTCCTGAAAGAAGCATGTATGGTCACAGCTTCGGGTTGAGGATCTGCTCAGTCCGGGCAAGGACATCAAGGCCCTGCTGCTTCAGCCAGTAGGGGATATCGATCAGCACCCAGTTCTCGGAGAGCTTGTCACCCTCCCTGCAGTAGACATCCACAACCTGCATCTCAGCATGCTTCGCACCGCCCGGCAGACCGAGAAACCCGCCGAGGGGGGTGTTCGAGAGGTTTGGCCACCCGAAGAAGCATGCAAACTTCCCTTCGGCGAAACGGCACACATGCCCGTGGAATTTCTTATTGGTGAGTTTCTCTCGGAACGGCAGCTGATGCTGCCGCTGATAGCGGGGAATTGTGCAGGTTGCCCCGATGCCTGCCGGTCCGTACCAGATCATATCCTTCGCCCAGCTGCGTTCCAGGACCTCCGGCGGACAGCTCATTGCCCCGCTGTCGTTCAGGTCACTGAGGTCCTGCACCATGCTGTTGACCAGCTCAAGGGTCATCCTGCCCTCCTGTTCAGGCGCATCCGTGAAGAGGAGACCGTCATGGTTCCTCGGTCCCGGATAGGAGAAATAGACACCGGTCGAGGGGGGAAGTGGGTAACAGCCGGCCTGCTGCATCAGCCCGATGATATCGACAAAGAGACCGGTCTTTGCAATCCGCTCACCCTGCACACAGTTGAATTCGGCATAGCGGAGGCTCACCATCTTCCCTGTGGGACGTATCCCGAGCCACTCCCGATCAAAGAGCCCCATGAAGTGTCCCATGCTCAGAACCCAGACCTCATCATCAGAACCGCTGAGTTCATTGTAGCCTGCAATGAAGATATCCTCGCGCCGCTGCATGGCGGTCATCGAGCGCTTGAGCGGAATCCAGAACTGTTCGGTGATCATATCCCGTCCATTCAGTTCCCGGAACGGGTAGACGCCCCACCATTGATGCGAATCGGTGAGGAACCCACTGATGACATCTGTTGTCTCCTGCGGCGTTGCCGCTTCCAGAGCCGCAAAGTAGCTCCTGACAACTGCTTTCTCCTGTGTAAAGCGCCCCATGGCGAACCTCCGAATTGATTCCTGCTGTTGATATGTTACCTGGAAGGTTCCTCTCCGTCAGGCAGCACATCACCTGCTCTCTGCTGCTGATACGGGAAGAGATGCCGACGCAGATCAAGCTCACTGAATGTCATGCGCTCTGCTTGTATGGTACCGTTTTCTATGCGGAACTCACTGATCCCCGGTATGGTAACCCGGCGGTCAGCAGCCGGACCGTACCGGCCATCAGCCCCATGCAGTCCCTGCATCGTCCAGCGTACAGCTACTACCGCCGCTCTGCTATCACTGCTATCGATTTCTGTAATTGTTTCATCAATATAAAGGTGCAGATCAGGAAAGATCCTGATCAATGAATAGGCAAAGGCAATATACGCCTCTGCATCACAGGAGCTGTTCCCGGGAATAGCAACTGTACTGCCGGAAATATGGGTTTGCCTGACTATGCCGGGACTTCGCAGATTCCAGCATGTCATGAGATGAAATAGTGCCGTCTCCTGTGGGGATGCCGATACCCCTGGGCTCCCGGGGAACTTGGGCGTATTCTGACCGGCAACCCTTCCGCTGTCCCCAACCGGGCTCGGGTCAAACATTGGCGGATCCAATGCCAGGTTACCCAGCAGAGCTTGCTCCGGTATGCCCAGCTGTGAACATATTGTGGAGCTGTCGATGATATTCCACTGCTCGCCTATCCAGCCGTCAACAAGATGGGATATGCTCATACCCGTCACGGTAAGTTCCCTGCCGGTCGGTTCACCGAGCAGCCCGAACCCGAGATGGGTTCCGGACAGTTTCCAGCGAACATATACTGCTGCTTCATCATCGGGAGTACGGCCGGAGGTCACCTGCTCAGCACTGAAGGTCAGATCCGGCAGCATTGCCTGCACTGCAATCACCGCATTGAGAAACTGCTCGCGTCCATATATCTGATCGCGCAGGCCGTAGAAGACCCTGGCATTATGCCGGTAGATTGCATAAATGCTGCCACTCAGATGGTCGTTCCAGATCTCAGTCAGTGCTGCGACAACTCTCTGCTGTATCGTTTGAAGATCTCCCATATCCACGCTCCTTGTCACGCCGCTATTCGAAGACTCCGTGAATTTCCGGGGTGTACAGCTGCTTGAAGAGGGCAAATTCATCAAACGAGGTGTACTCCCTGACGAACTTCCCACTCTTCAGATGCATGTGGCTGATACCCATCAACCGTATACGTTTGCCGGTCGGCACTCCGTATATTCCATTCTGTTCATGGGTTCCCTGAATTGTCCAGCGGATCATGACACGATACCCCTCTTT
>CAZSBC010000015.1:0-30487 GCA_964605195.1 uncultured Spirochaetales bacterium
CCGGGATGAAGTACCCGAAGGGCATCCGGGATGTGACCGAATGGTATGTTTCGACAGTTGCCCGGCAGGATTATCTCCATGAAGTCTTTTCCGGACAGGTTGATATAGCCCTTGCCAACCTTGAGAGGATATATGGGGCTGTGGGTGACATCCCCGACGCGGTCTATATCTGCGGCACCGACTTCGGCACCCAGACATCCCAGTTCTGCTCTGCCGAGACCTTCGTTTCGCTCTATGCCCCCTACTACCGGCGCATCAACGACTGGATCCATGCGCACACCGGATGGAAGAGCTTCAAGCACTCCTGCGGGGCGATCTTCCCGCTGCTGCCGCACCTGATCGAGGCGGGCTTCGATATCATCAATCCCGTGCAGTGCTCGGCAGCAGGCATGGATCCCAGGCAGCTGAAGCGCAGCTTCGGTGATGATATCGTCTTCTGGGGCGGCGGGGTGGATACCCAGAGCGTGCTACCCTTCGGGACACCGGAAGAGGTGCGGGAGCAGGTGCGCTTTCAGATAGAGACGCTTGCGCCGGGAGGCGGCTTTATCTTCAATGCCGTGCACAATATCCAGGCAAACACGCCGGTCGAGAACGTCACTGCGATGCTGGAAGTTATCGCCGGCTACAACGGGTAGCGGGAAGCGGCCTGCCGGGTTTCCGTGAAATTTCTGCAGAAATAATTCTTGACAACAGGCAGGGGCGGTGGTAGGATAATGTATGTTCGCGTGAACACAACAACATCTTAACACGTGTGGTCTCGAGAACATGATACCAGGAAAATATTGCCAGGTAATGGCAATACAGTATAGCGTATTACTGCATACAGTAAGGAGTGTACAATGAAAAAGAGAGTGTTGGTTTTGGCTGTGATTGCTTTGATCAGCGTTTCCGGGGCGATGCTTTTTGCCGCCGGTGAGCAGGAGAGCGATCAGAAGGTGGTGAAGTTCTGGGGTTTCTATGACCTCACGGACACCGCAGACTCCCGTGCCGTGGTCATGGCGGAGACAATTGCAAGTTTTCAGGAAGATACCGGTATTACCGTCGAGTATGAGCAGGTTGCCTGGGACCAGATGGACAACAAGGTCGCCCTGGTAGCCCGTTCCGGCGGGGACATGCCTGATGTCATCCAGGGGGCTGCCGAGAACATCACCGGATGGGTGAATGCCGGCGCGCTCCTCGATATCAAGGACCAGATCAGCAAACTCGACTGGTACGGTGACCTCGATCCCTTCGAGAAGGGCATGTTCGAGAAAAATGGCAAGAGATACGCATTGGGGCTCTTTATCTCAGGCGGAAACTACTACTACGATATCGCCAGCTTTCCCAACGGTCTTCCTGTGACTGCCGATGAGTGGCTGGCAGAGGGTGCCCGGCTGAAAGCAGAGGGCAAGTATGCCCTGACCGGTTTCATGGGCAAGGGCTTTGGCGGAGCTGCTGTATCTCAAGGCTATGCTCCCTTCTTCTGGTCCAACGGCGGCAGCGTCTTCAATGCAGAAGGGGAGCCGAACTGGGCAACCCCGCAGAACTACGAAGTTGTCGAGTGGGTCCGCGAGATGTATGCCAACGGCTATATCCCCGACGCCGCAATCACCGGTGACTGGACTGCTTCCGAGATCCCCTTTACCTCCGGCAATGCCGCGGCGGTCCGGGGCGGTTCCTGGTCGTTCCTCTACATGGAGGGGCTGGAAGAGCGCTACAACAAAGGTGAGGTAACCATTGCCGATCCTCCCGCATTCGGGGCTCAGGGTTATGTCTTTGCCAACAGCGAGACCTTTGCCGTTGCCAAGAATGCCGAGAATGTCGAGAATGCGATAGCCTTTATCGATTACTTCGTAAGCGACGATGACCGGCTTGCCGCCTGGGCCAACGCCCAGTACGGAATGCCGACGACGAAGAGCGCCCAGCAGGCCGAGATTTTCACCAACCAGTTCTACGTGGACACGGCTGCAAACCTCTTTTCCAACGGCCATGTGTCAGAAACCAGTCCCTACTACAACGAGTGTACCGATGCGCTGGCAACGGTCCTTCAGGAGATCATGATTAACCCCAGCCTCGATATCGAGACGGAACTGACAGAACTTCAGGCTGAGATGCTGAGAAAGTACTGGTAGGGTAAAACCGGTCTGACGAGTTGCCTATGATTCGGTATAGTGAGTCCATTGCTATACCGAATTTTTTTCCTTTCATTTGATTGCCACTGTGAGATGGGGTATTCTGTGTATGGCTGCGGCAGGCTTTCCCGCCGGCGGGGCGGGGCCGCAGCCTTGGAATATGCTGTCGAACGGAATGCAAAAGGTTGGAACTATGAAATCCAAAATGTCACTGCACAGGCTCTATCCCTATCTGCTCTCCTTTCCGGCAATTCTGCTGGTGGCTTCGGTGAGCATCTATCCGACGCTGTACAGCTTCTACCTCTCCATGACCCGCCTGCGGGGCGGGGAGGTGCAGTTCGTGGGCTTGAGAAACTTCTCAATCCTGCTCACCTCCTCTGACTTCTATGAGAGCCTGTCTGCCACCCTGGTCTTTCTTGTCTTCTATGTGGTCCTCACCGTGATTATCTCACTGCTGGTATCCCTGGTGCTGAATACTGAGATCAGGGCGAATGGTATCTACATGACCATCATATTCCTTCCCTGGATTCTCTCTGAGATCACTTCGGGGGTAGTGTGGCGCTGGTTCTTCTACCGCGACTTCGGGCTGCTGCAGAACCTGCTGGCCCCGCTGTTCAACGATGCAACGATTATCACGACTCCCGGCGGTGCCATGGGAATAGTCATAGCCGCCACGATATGGCGTTCGATCTCCTTCGGCATGCTGCTGCTGCTGGCAGGCTTGCAGACCATCCCGAAGGAGGTGTATGAGGCGGCAAGCGTTGACGGGGCAGTGCGCTTCACCCAGTTCAAGCTGATCACCTGGCCGCTGCTCTTTCCCACCATCATGGTGACTACCGCCTTCCTCACCATCCAGGCCGTCAACAATGTCGGCATGTTTCTCTCCATCACCGAGGGAGGTCCCGGCCGGGCTACGGAGGTGCTGAGCCTATATATGTACCGTGAGGCGATAGAATACTTCAATCTCGGGTACGGTGCTTCGTTGTCCGTGCTACTGCTGCTGCTCAATGCGCTGCTTGCAGCACTCTATCTCAGATTCCTCAAGCGGGAAAATGCTCTGGCAGCCTAAGGGGGTACCGCTATGAATAAACGAGTCTATCTACTGTTCCATATAGTCATGCTGCTGCTCTGCATCATCATGCTGTTCCCCGTCTTCTACTCGGTCATGATCTCGTTTGCCCCGGCAAAGACCGGTATCCTGCGCATCATTCCCGAATCGTTCGTATTCGATCACTACATACGTCTCTTTGACCACGGACTCTTCGGGCGCTACATCATAAACAGCGTCATATATGCGGCAGGGGGAGCCCTTCTGAGCATGGTTGTATCGGCGATGATGGCCTATGCCTTGGCACGGATGAGGTTTCCGGGACGAAATGCCATGTTCGGCTTTATGTTTGTCATCATGATGCTCCCGCAGCTCACCAACATGGTGCCGCTGTACAAGATTGCCAGCGACCTGAAGCTGCTGAACACCTATGGCCTGATGATTCTCATCTTCGGGTCCTTCGGTGTTCCGCTGGCTGTATTCATCCTGAAAGGTTTCTTCGAGAGCATCCCGCGGGTGCTTGAGGAGGCAGCCTTCATTGACGGGGCGACGCCCATGCAGGGATTTATCCACGTTGTCTTCCCGATTGCATCTCCGGGACTCTTCGCCACCCTGCTGATAAACTTCGTCTACAGCTGGAACAACTTCTTCACGCCGCTGATCATGATCAGCAAGACGAAGATGAAGATGGCTACCGTCGGGCTCTTTGATTTCCAGCATGCCCTGGAGGGCAGTGAGGATGAGCTGCTGGCTGCAGCCTGTGTCGTGATCATGATTCCGGCCATCATGCTCTTTCTGGCCGCCCGCAAGTATTTCCTGCGCGGGATAGTCGAAGGGGCCGTTAAGGGGTAGTATAGCGTATGAAACATGAAGCGTTGAAACTGGAAAAACTCTCATCTCCCCAGGCTGTTGAGCAGCTGGTGATCGAAGTGCATCCGCCATCGGCAGTTGAACGCTGGCTGGAGGCGGACCATGAGGTGTGGTCAAAGGGACTGGCAATTGAGCCGGGCTATGTCAGGAAAGAGGTGTGGCAGAGCCGGGAGCGGCCCGGGCGTCTCACTGTGAATATCTACTGGAAGGATATGGCATCCTGGAAATCGGTCAGCACTGAACGGCTGGTTGAGCTGGACAGGGCCTGCAATGAGATGCTTGCCCCCTTCACGGCAGAAATTGTCGAGGAGCCGCACCTGGTGGATCAGAACTTCCTGATTGCAGAAAGCGGCGGCTTGGAACACCGGTAAGGGCATGAGTATGAAGAGAGATAAGGAATAGTGTATGCCATATATGAAGATTCAGACAAACGTATCGATCTCAGACAACGGGCAGCTGCCGGAGATGAAAGAACTGCTTGCCGGAATGTCCCGCCTCATCAGCGAAAAGCTTCAGAAACCCGAACGCTACGTCATGGTAGCATGTGAGGAGCAGGTGCCGCTGGTATTTGCAGGCACTCCGGAGCCGGCAATGTTCATAGAGCTCAAAAGCATAGGTCTCCAGGAGAGTGCTACTAAGAGTCTCTCAGCCGATATCTGCGCATTTATAGAGCGGGAATTGGGCATTGACCGGGGACGGGTGTATATAGAGTTCTCCAGTGCGCCCCGTACCATGTGGGGGTGGAACGGAACCACCTTCGGGTAGCTTGAACGGTGGCGCCATGACAGGAAGAGAGCGCATCCTTGCCGTCCTTGCGGGAGAGAAGCCTGATCATGTTCCCTTTGTCCCGCTTATCGGACGCTACTACGTCCGCAGCCTGCCGGGAATGGGGATTCCGCTGGAGGAGATTGCTCCCTGGGAGCGGGCCGCAACCCCCGTCCTGCGGGAAGGGCTGAATATGCACGAAGTGGAGACTATCCGCTATCTCCATGCCGATGTGCTCTACCGGCATGTCATGGCCTACCGGATGAAGTATGCCGACTCTGTCAACCCCTTCAGCATGGAAGAGCGGGGCAGGATGATCAACGGGTTCACGACTCCTAGTGGCACCATCTACGAAGAGATCACTATGAGCCATGGTACCGATTATCGTTCGAAGCATATGCTCCGGGACAGGGATGACCTGCTGGTCTTCATGGATGTCCTGCGGGCATCGCGGCCCGAGCCATACTACAGTGAGCCGCGGGAGATGGATGAGTTTATCGGGGATGACGGCATCATCACGCTGACCGGCCCGGTGACACCGCTCCAGGAGCTGCTCCAGTTCAGGATGGGAGTGGAGTCGACAACCTATGCCCTGATGGATTATCCCGACCTGATGGAGGAGCTGTTTGCGGAGATTCAGGCACTTAACCTGGAAATATACCGCATCCTTGCCGGGGCGCCATCACTGGTGGTGATCACCTATGAAGACACCTCCACAACCGTGTTGGGTCCGGAGTGGTACCGGAAGTACTGCCTTTACCAGCTGGATGAGTATGCCGATATCATCAGGGACGGCGGGCAGCACCATATCGTTCATATGTGCGGCAAGATCAGCCGCCTGACCGACGAAATCGCCGAGGGACGGATGGACGGTATCGACTCGGTATGTCCGCCCAATACCGGGGACCTTGAACCGGGGGAGGCCTGCAGCAGGACGGGGAAGCTCATCATCGGCGGGCTGGATCCGGTTGAGCTGGTGCACCGGGACCCTGCTGGCTGCCGAGTGTATGCTGCCGGGAAGCTGTCCCAGATACCGAAGGGTGCCCGTTTCATGCTCTCGACAGGTGATTCAACGGCGGCAGGAACCCCGGTGGAAAACCTGCGGGCAATATCGGCGCTGGTCAGAGAGTTGGCCTGAAATATGGGGGTTGCCATGAAAACAGAGAAAAGCTGTGATTTGCTTATCACAAATATTGATATCGTCACGATGAATGCGGCACGGGAGATCATTACCGATGGTGCTGTAGCTGTTGCCGGGAATACCATCTGTGCCATGGGCCCCACTGCCGATATCACGGCCAAGTACAGGGCAGCGAGGATGATTCCGGCTGCCGGCAAGTACCTCTTTCCGGGCTTCATATCCACGCACACCCATCTGTTCCAGACGCTGCTGAGGGGGCTTGGGCGGGACAAGCCGCTGCTCGAATGGCTTGATGCCTCTGTCCGCCGGACGCTGCACTGCTACCGTGAGGAGCATATCCACCATGCTGCCCTGCTCGGACTGGCCGAGGCGGTCCGCTCCGGGACAACCACCGTACTCGACTACCAGTACTGCCACCCGGTCCCCGGGCTCGACATCCCCGTCATGGAGGCCTTTGCGCAGATCGGGGTACGGGGGATTCTCGGCAGGACGCATACCGAAGTGGGGTCGTTCCCCCCGGAAGCCGCCTGTCCCCATGCAGAGAGTGAGGAGGAGCACTTCCGGGTTGTTGAGGAGCTTGCTGCCCGCTGTGCCGGTAACGATATGCTCTCGCTGGCCATTGCCCCGGGAATTATCTGGGACCATACGGAAAGGGGATTTATCAGAACTCGGGAAATTGCCGATGCCCTCGGGATACCGATTACCATGCACATCGTTGAGACTGAGGATGATGACCGCTATGCCCTGCAGCAGTGGGGACAGCGGGCGATACCCTTCCTCGACAGGTGCGGTCTGCTGAAGGAGGACTTCATTGCCGTCCACGCAGTCCATATGCTGGAAGAGGACCTTGATCTCTTCGCCAGGCGGGGAGTTTCCGTGGCGCATTGCCCTGTTGCAAATATGATCCTTGCCTCAGGTACGGCCAGGGTTCCCGAGATGCTTGCCAAGGGGATACCGGTAAGCCTTGCCTATGACGGGGCAGCCAGCAACGATTCCCAGAGCATGCTGGATAGCATGAAATTCGCTGCCCTGCAGCATAAGCTGGTCAGCCGCAACGCTGCAGCAGTCGGTGCACAGGATGTGCTTGATATGGCTACCGTCGGGGGAGCTCGGGCCCTGCGGATGGAGCAGTCAATCGGTTCCATCGAGACAGGCAAGCGGGCCGATATGTTCATATACGACCCGCTCTTCCCGCATTCGGTACCCGTGCATGATCCGGTCTCGTCGCTGGTCTACAGTTCGGGACCGGCAAATGTCGAGACAGTCATCATCAACGGAACGGTTGTGCTGGATCAGGGGAAATTGACTGGCATCGATGAGCATGCTATGGTACGAAAGGCCCGTGACCTTGCCCATGAGCTGGTAGATAACGCCGGGCTGCGATAGCAGCAGAAATCCATTGATAACAGAGCCAATTGCATAATGTAGTCAAGCATGTATCATGGAAACAAATACAGCAATTGGCTTTATGACTTCATGCAAAAATCAAGCTTTTTGCAAGAAGCTCAACAGGGAAACAGAACTATGTATGACGTGATCATTATCGGGGCCGGACCCGGAGGGTATATTGCCGCCGAACGGGCCGGGGCAAAGGGTATGAAGGTGCTTGTCATTGAGAGGGGTGAGCTCGGAGGAGTATGCCTGAATGAGGGGTGCATTCCCACAAAGACGCTGCTGAACTCGGCCAAGCGCTTCGAGCATGCCCGCGGTTCCCGGCAGTTCGGCGTACACGGCGAAGATGTGTATTTCAGCATGGAGGAGGCCCAGGCCTGGAAGGCAAAGGTCATTGAGACGCAGCGCAAGGGAGTCGCCTACCTCATGAAAAAATACGCTGTAGAGATTGTCAGCGGGGAGGGGAGGATTGTCGATCGCGGTAGGGTTGCCGTAGGAAGTCAGGAGTATTCGGCCGGGAAGATCATCATAGCAACCGGCTCCTCACCCTTTATCCCACCCATTCCCGGGGCCGAAGGGAAGCAGGTGCTCACCAGCACGGAGATGCTTAAGCTTGCCGATGTCCCTGAATCGCTGACAGTGATCGGCGGGGGCGTGATCGGCATGGAGTTCGCCTCCCTCTGCAGCATGCTCGGTACCGAGGTGCATGTTGTCGAGATGCTTGATGAGATTGTCCCCTTCATGGAGCCGGAGCTTGCCAAGATGATGCGCCGGGGGATGAAGGGCATCACCTTCCACCTCGGGGCAAAGGTGACCGGTATAGACGGCGGTACGGTGAGCTTCGAGCGCCGGGGAAAAGAGGAGCAGGTTACCTCCGATATCATCCTGATGGCAGTCGGCAGGAAGCCGAATACCGAAGGCCTCGGCCTTAAGGAGCTCGGGATTGCCGTATCTAAGGCAGGCATTGCGGTAAACGACATGTTCCAGACCAGTGTGCCGGGGATCTATGCCATCGGGGATGTAACGGGACGCTCCATGTTCGCCCACGCCGCTTCGCGCATGGGGGAGGCGGTTGTCGCGATCATTGCCGGGGATATGGACTCAGTCAATTTCGAGGCCGTTCCCTGGGCAGTCTACACCAACCCCGAGGCTGCCGGCTGCGGCCTCACCGAGAGTCAGGCAGCGGCTGAAGGGTATGATGTCGTGACAGCCAAGGTGCAGATGCGGGTCAACGGCCGGTACCTTGCCGAGCATGGGATGGGTAGCGGACTCTGCAAGGTGGTTGCCGACCGGGAGAGCCGTGAGCTGCTTGGGGTGCACATGGTCGGCGGGGTCTGCTCGGAGGTGATCTACGGGGCGGCTGTCTGCATGCAGAACGGCGTGACTGTCGATGAGATTGCCAGGTCGATATTCCCCCATCCCAGCGTTTCGGAAGTGCTGCGGGATGCGGTGATGCAGCTTGGCTGATTCATATCCGGCGTGAGATGACGAGGGATGCAGCAGCGGCAGGAAGCGCTGCAGCTACTCCTTCACCGCCCCCCGGGTAATCCCGGAGATGATATAGCGCTGCATGAAGAGGAAGACCACAATCATGGGGATGGCGGCCATCATCAGTGTGGTGATGTTCAGGTGGGCCTTGTTGCCGTACTGCCCCTGCACCAGCTTGTATACACCCACAGGAAGGGTGAGCCTCTTCTGGCTTGAGATCAGTATCGAGGGTTTCAGGTAGTCGTTCCAGCTGCCGAGGATGGTGAAGATGGCCACCGTGCCGGTGATCGATGAGAGGCAGGGGAAAACAATCCTGAAGAAGGTATTGAACATGCCGGCCCCATCCATCTCAGCCGATTCGTCAAGGGACTTCGGTACCCCCCGGGTAGCCCCGGCGTAGAGAAAGGCAGCCACCGGGATTCCCAGACCGATATTGCTCAGTGACAGCCCGATAAGGCTGTCAGTAAGATGCAGCTCGGCCATGATGCGGACAAGGCAGATCATGATTGCCTGAAAGGGAATCATGACGGAGAGGTAGAAGAAGAGTGATACCGCATTCCCGAGCCGCCTTGAGCGCATCCGTGAGAGCCGGTATCCTGCCATGGCACTCAGCACGACAGTCCCGACGGTCGTGATGACTGTCACCAGCAGGGAGTTGAGGACCCAGGTGATGTAGTGCGATCGCTGCCAGACCTCCACATAGTTACCGAGATAGAGGGTTCTCGGCAGCTCCAGCGGGTACATCATGATCTCCTTCAGGGGCTTGAAGCTGTTTGAGGCCGCAAACAGGATGGGCAGGAAATAGATGATGCAGACCACAAGCATGATCAGGCCGAAGATGGTTGTCAGTCTCCGGTCCCCCCTCAGCTGGCGGTGAAGGCTCGGTCTCCTCTCTCTGTTCATTACGGTATCTCCCATGTAAGAAATTTATTCTTCGTTTCGTGAGCTGACCTTCAGCTGAACCAGCGCTATGATAAAGATGATCACTGTCAGCAGCAGTGCCTTGGCATTGCCGTAGCCGAAATTCTTCCGCTCAAACGCCTCGCGGTAGACGTTCAGCATGACCACTTCGGAAGCCCTTCCCGGGCCGCCGTTTGTCAGGCTCAGCACGCTGTCGAACACCTTCATGGAGCCGACCATGGAGAGGATGAAGCCCACTTTGACAACCGGCAGGATCTGCGGGAACATGATCCTGGTAAAGAGCTGCCACCGGTTGGCTCCGTCTATCCTGGCCGCCTCCACAATGTTCTGGTCAATGCTCTGCAGCCCGGCAATATTGATCAGCATGGTATACCCGATCCCCTGCCAGAGGCTGACGATCACGACACTCAGGATGATGGTATTGGTGTCGGCGAGGATGTTGATCTGTTCCGCTGTGACATGCAGCGCAACCAGGGCTTTCGGGATGATGGACCGGAAGAGGAACTTCCACACTGCCCCGGTGACAATGAGGCTGAAGAGGTTCGGCATGAAGAGGATGGTGCGATAGATCGGATTGAGCCGGAATGAAGTGGTCAGGCCGAGGGCAAAGAGCAGGGCGAAGCAGCTTATCCCGATGACGTTGAAGAATGCGAACCTCAGGGTGATCCACAATGATGCCCAGAAATCCGCATCGGAAAAGAGGCGGAAATAGTTGGAGAATCCCACGAACTCGTTGTTCGCGCTGGTCAGGCCGCCCCAGTCGGTAAAGGAGTAGTATATGCCGAGGGAGAGCGAGAGTGCAAAAAAGAGGATATAGAGCGCCAGGGACGGGCCGAGGAAAGCGAGATTCTTTCTTCGCTCCCGTTTGGCAATGAATTGCGAAAAAGAGTGCTGGTTGTTCGATCTCTTGGGCATGGTTCCTTCTCCTTCTACAATTCCGTCACATCCTGGTATAGACAGTCCCCTTTCCCGCTGAGGCAGGAAAGGGGAATTTGCTTTCCAGCTAGTATACCATGGCCTGCTGATCAGTCGTTAGCCAGCTTATACCAGGTCTCATCCAGTTGGGCTACGTACTCATCCCAGCTCATGTCACCGGTGAGGACCATCTGCATCCGCAAGGCGTACTCAAAGAAGAACCCGTCCGGCTAATTCTGGAAGATCTCGCCGGGTACGGCCTTCCCGCTGTTGAGCAGTGCCACCGCATCCTGCTCGGCAGGGAACTCCCCGAACTCCATACCGTAGGGATTGAAGTTGCGGTTCTTCTCGGCAAAGAGCTCCCTTGCCCCGTCATCCGTCACGAGGAAATCCAGGAAAGCATCGGCGACAGCGGTGTTGTCATTCTTTGTCACCGAGAAGTAGAGGTCGAAATCATTCAGGATTTTTGTATCATCCGGGTCGTCCGTATAGGGCACGGCTGCCAGGCGGAACTTGTTCACCACATCCTCATCAATGGCTTTGACATAGTGGAGCGTCCAGGGTCCGCTGATGAACATCGCAGCCTGCTCAAGCCCCAGCATGGTCCCGATTTCGGCATTGTCATCATTCATTACTGTATCCTGGATATTGTCCTTGAAGAAATCGAACCACTCTGCCCATTCATCCAGCACATGGAAGCTGGCAGTCCCCTGGTTCATGCCGTTGACCCAGTCCATATCGGTCTTGAGATCCCAGAATATGGTGAAGTTGCTTGTGGCTATGGGGAAGCCGGAGGTTCCCACCTCGGCAAACGGCACAATGCCATCAGCCTTGAGGTTCGTGCACAGTCGTCCCAGTTCACTGCGGGTCTCGGGGAACTCGGAGAATCCGGCCGCTTTCACCAGGTCCTCGTTGTAGAAGAGTCCCCGGATGGTGGTGAGGAACGGGACAAAGTAGAGATGCCCGTCAATCTTCATCGAGTCGGCATAGTCGGGGGCAAGTTCCCCGGTGATACCGAAGTCATCCAGCACGGCAATCTTGTCGGATTCGATCCATGGACGGGTGTTCGGTTCCCCGGGTGAGTGGTTGGCCCAGATATCAGGCATATTGTCCGCCGCATCCCTTGATGCAAGGATCGTCCAGTAGTCGCCGGTTATCAGCTCGACTTCGGTCGTAACGTTGGGATTTGCCTCCTTGAACAGCATGCCGGCATCCTCAAAGTACTCCTGCACAGTCTCCTTGTAATGCAGTATATTGAGAGTGACCTTCTTCTGTTGCCCACCGTCGCTTTCAGCCCCGGCAAACACCAGTCCGGCTGAAGCAAGCAGCAGCAGTGAAATTAGCAAAGTGTTAATCTTCATACGCATCCTCCTATAGATATGTCATGGTACCATACCTGCATCAGCAGGATAGTGGGGATTTTGCCTAGCATTATGCATTTCTTGTTCCCAGGCTTGAGCATCCCGGAGTCGGCAGGGCAGTGAACGGCATCCTGTTCCGCCTGAGGCGGGGCATCGCCCGCATGGAGAGAACCGGAGACAGATCAGGCCCTTCACCGCCAGGCTGACAGCCGGGGTGTTGAGCAAAAAGCGCACACTTCTGAACAAATACCTTTCTAGAGCCGCAGCAGCGTTTCTCATACTATGATACTACCCGATGCCAGCCTGCCAGGAAGCAGGCGTGGCATGGGATGAACAGCAGAGAGGTACTGAAAGGGAGGTGCAGGCGATGCATAGAAAAGTTGATTGGGATGATATTGCCACCGATCTGGACTTTATGAATCTTGATTTTCCGGAATACTATATCACGCGCTGGAGCAGCTTTGAGCGATACGAACGGGGCGTGCGGTTCATCTGTGAAAACCAGAATGGAACTACCTTCCCGGTAGAGATCGAAGTCGCTGCCGAGGATCTCCTTCGCGTGCGGACAGCCCGTGAAAGCATACAGCACCGCGATGCAGGGGAACTGCTGCTCCCAGATGGCCTTGCAGCAGCTCAGCCGGCAGTTTTCAGCGTCGGCGAGCGGGAAGATTGCCTGGTTATCACCACCGGCAGGGTGGTGGCCACTGTTTTCCGGTTTCCCTGGAAGCTGACCGTTGCCGACCGGGAGAGCGGGAGGGAGTTCTTTTCCCAGGCGGTGAACGATCTCTGCTTCGGGATGATGTTCGAGAACCCGCCCCTGGGTTTCGATACCTATGATGACGGCCGCTGCAGCGCGCGTGAAACGATAGCGATACGTCCCGGGGAGGCCTTCTATGGCCTGGGGGAGAGCTTCACATCCCTGAATAAGGCGAACCGAGAGGTTTCCGTGTGGTGTGCCGATGCCGGTGGCACCTCAGGTCCCCGTTCCTACAAGGCCATGCCGTTTCTCACCAGTACCAGCGGGTACGGACTCTTCGTCAACACAACGTTCCCGACCCTGTTTCGCATGGGATCCGATTCAGCCGCTTCCTACTCATTCCATTCAGCCGATGAGCAGCTTGATTACTTCATTATCTACGGTCCGCAGTTTTCCCATATCCTGAAGCGCTATGCACAGCTGACCGGATTTGCCCCGATGCCGCCCAAGTGGTCCTTCGGCCACTGGATATCACGGTGCATGTATATGTCACAGGAGGAGGTGCTGCGCGTTGCCCAGGGCATGCGGGAGCGTAACCTGCCCTGTGACGTGCTCAGTATCGATCCCTACTGGATGGGGGATGGTCCCTGGTGCAGCCTTGAATGGGACCGGGAGGCCTTCCCTGACCCGGAAGGGATGATAGCGGCGCTGAAGGAGCTCGATATACGATTGAGCCTCTGGATCACTCCCTATATTGCCAGCAATTCAGCAATGTATCGGGAGGGACTGGAGAGGGGATATTTCCTGCGGGATGCGACAGGTGAGCCGGTCCATATGAATGAGGGCTTCGGGGCGGCAGGGCAGTTCCTTGCCGGCATAGATTTCACCGATCCCGGGCAGACTGCATGGTGGCAGCAGCGGCTGGAGAGCCTCCTGCGAATGGGAGTGGCTGTGTTCAAGACCGACTTTGCCGAGCAGTGCCCGGTGGGTGCCGTCGCACATGACGGGCGCAGCGGAATTGAGTTGCACAACCTCTACCCGCTGCTGTTCAACAAGGCGGCCTTCGAGACCGTCAAACGCGTATACGGACGAGGCTTGACCTGGGGACGCAGCGGATATATCGGGTCACAGCGCTACCCCGTGCAGTGGGGCGGGGACAGCTATGCCAGTTACCCCGGTCTCTATGGCCAGGTCAGGGGGCTGCTCGGATACGGACTGACAGGCATCCCTTTCTGCAGCCATGATATCGGGGGGTTTGATTTCGAGCCGGAATACTTCCGTACGCTGAATATTGACCTGAGGAACTTCCAGGCGGAATCCCTGCGTGAGTCTGCTCCGGACACGGTGATCTACTGCCGCTGGATGCAGTTCGGCTGTTTCTCCTCGCACGCCCGGTCGCATGGAAAGCGGGAGCATGAACCCTGGGAGTACGGTGCAGAGGCTGAGGCAATCGCCGACAAGTACCTGAAGCTGCGCTACACTCTCATGCCCTATATCTACTCAGAAGCCGTCCGGAGTACCGGGACGGCGCTGCCGATGGTGCGTCCGATGGTGCTGGATTTCCAGCATGACCGTTCCACCTGGAATATCGATACCCAGTACATGTTCGGCTCCTCCTTCCTTGTGGCTCCTGTCCTCAATCCCGAAGGGGAGGCAGCAGTCTATCTTCCGGAGGGAGAGTGGGTGGAGTACTGGGGCAAGGTGCTCGAAGAACGCAGCGGCTGGAAGGATGTACAGGTTCCCCTGGCTACCCTGCCGCTATGGATACGGGGAGGTGCAATCATTCCCTATATGCCTGATAGTGACCGGATCGGCACCTCGCGTATCAGGGATCTCAGGCTGGAGATCTACTGTCCCGGAGAGGAGGGGGCCCTTGCCGTGTTCGATGAGATTGACAATGAGCCGCAGCAGATTGCCGATATTTCCTACAGAACGTCTGAGGATGGCCTTGAGGTCACCGTGCAGGGCTTTGCGGGTAGCGTTGAGATTGTCGTCTATGGCGGTAACGGGCCGGATGACAGGCGGACAGGGAGTATCAGGTGCCGTGCTGACAGCAGCGCTTCGCTGAGTTTTCCCGACGCTGGCGGGGAGTAGCTGATCATGACCGGCAGGGAACGGATCAACCGGCAGATAGAGCGCAGAGCAATAGACAGGATCCCGGTGATGGAGTCATTCTGGGCAGGCGTACATGCGGAGTTCCACCGGCAGGGGGTGCCTGAGGGAACCAGCCTGGAGGAGTACTTCGATCTTGATGCCGGGATGTTCTTCTTCGACCAGTCACCACGCTTTGCAACCAGCATACTGAAGCAGGACAGGGATACCCGCACGGCGACGAACGAATGGGGGGAGACGATAACAACGATGAAGGGGCATGAGTCCACACCGGGACAGATAGCTGTTCCTGTCAGGAACCGCCGGGACTGGGAGGAGGTCTCGGCACGGCTGACCTTCAGTGACGACCGCATGCACTTCTCCTTCGGCGGTACCGGCATGCCCGATTTCTCCACAGGGACGATGTATCAGGCCCTGTTGGAGCGGGACAGGTGGAAAATTCTCTCCGTGATAGGTCCATATGAATGCAATCACCACCTTTTCGGGGTACAGAAGCAGCTGATGCTGATGTTCGATGATCCGGATCTCCTGAAGGAGAGCTATGCTGCCCATGTCACCCTTATAGAGCAGGGGCTGCTTGCGCTCTCTGCGAAGGGAATGCTGCCTGATGCCATCTGGATATTCGATGATGTGGCCTACCGCAACGGCATGATGTTCTCTCCCGAGATCTACAGGAACTTCCTGAAGCCTTTCCATCGCAGGATTATTGAGTGTGCGCAGATTCTGGGCCTGAAGGTGGTCTATCACACTGACGGAAACCCGAAGCTGATCATACCCGATCTGATAGAGATCGGGGTGGACTGCCTCCATCCCTTGGAGGTGAAAGCCGGTTGCGATGTCAGGCAGCTGAAGCGGGATTTCGGTGATTCCCTGACATTCATGGGCAATATCGATGCGCGGCTGTTCCAGGAGAATGACATCGACGGGCTGTGCCGGGAGATTGAAGAGAAGGTTGGGATAGCCGCTTCCGGGGGGGGCTATATTTTTCACAGCGACCATTCCATTCCCGAGGGGACCCGTCTGGAGACGTATCAGGCAGCCCTCGAGATGGTACGCAGTCTCAGGACCGCTTAGCCGGTATGCCTGTATGCGGCTGCAGATACAGCAGGAGGAGATATGAATCTGGAAGATAGGAAGAGGCTTACTGAGGAGTTCAAGGCATTCTGTGTTGAAGAGGATATGGATATTGTCGGCATAGCCGCACTGGATGAGATGAATGCCGGGGCAAAGGTGGGACGTCGTCCCTGCGATATTGCCCCCGGCGCGAAGGCGGCTGTCGTATTTGCCGGGGGAATGCTTGACCCCCTCTACCATGCCTGGATGAGTCCCCAGGAGGATCTGACCCAGGCTACCTCGATCACCCTGAATGTGATGCGGATCCGGCAGCTGAAGATGCAGCGGTTTCTCCGCAGCAGGGGCTATGATCTGGCCCGCTCATCACAAGGCAGGGGAGGGGCCTTCAATATCGGGTTCCGTGAGGCCGAGGCCTTCAGGTTGGCAGGCCTCGGCTATGTCGGGAAGCACCAGATGGCCATCAGCGCGAAGTATGGCCCCCGCATCAATCTCGGGTCCTTCCTTACCGAGGCACCGCTTATCCCCGATGAGCCGTATACCGAAGATCACTGCGGCAGCTGCACGGTCTGTGAGCAGTTCTGCATCAGCGGGGCAATTATGGGAGACAACTACTACAATGCCCGGCAGTGCGAGAGTGTGGTGAACTGCCGTCCCAACTGCATCTACTTTTCACTGATGGGCTGGCATGACTGCGATATGTGCCAGCGGAAGTGCCCGCAGGGGGAGTACAGGTATTCTGCCGAGGACCGGCGTGGTGACTGGTGGAAGATAGTGCGCGACAACCGGAAGAGCCTGATAGCACAGCACACCATCTACAGGGACTATCTGGATTCCGAGCAAGACGGGAGGTTGACTGATGCTTATTGACTGGAGTGCGAGAAGAAGAAAAGAGACGTTCGCCATACCTGAAAGGGAGCTCGAAAAGAGCCCGGAGATGCAGTACCGGCGGGAGCTGACCTTCATCTACCAGGAGAGTGCCTTCCAGCTCCATGTCCCCCTCTACGGAGTGATCTCGATTGAGCGTGTTGAGGATTCGCAGGTACGACAGACCCTGCAGGAGATCCTGCCCGGCGCAAGGGCCGCCATCGTGGTGGGCAGTATTGTGGGAGACCCGATGATGAATCTGCTCTACCGGGAAGCAGGCATCACGATGAAGAATTTCGTGGCTGTCTCCACGACTGCTGTGGAGATCTTCCTGATGGAGTTTGAGGACAAGCTGCAGGTGCAGGGGTTCAAGGCTGCATCAGTGCGGCTGCCCCAGACGCCTCACCGCGAATATGCCCGGGTTATTGCGGCTTCAGGCATGGGCTTCGTCGGCAGGAACAGCCGACTCATAACCAGAAACAACGGGTGCCGAATCCAGCTGGGAATGGTTGTGACGGATGCACCGCTGCTGCACGGGGACTACCGCTATGAACCCTACACTGAGTCAAGGTGCGGGGATTGCCGGATCTGTGAGGAGTACTGTCCGGCCGGGGCCCTCAAGGAGGGGCAGTACGATAAGGCAGCCTGCACGGCGTTCAGGAACAACCCTGACAACCAGCTGCATCTGACAGATAACATCCGGCTGCTCTGCGATGCCTGCATGCGTGTCTGCCCGCTCGGTGACGAGGAGCGCTGGGACAGCAGACCGGTTACCTGGGAGGAGATCCTCAGTTCCGGCTCCCTGAATCACTAGGCATCTATGCGAACGGCAACAATACTCCACGGCAAGCTCGTTCCTGTCCTGCTGCAGACGGCAGGGCCGATTTCCGCGGGGATGCTCTTCCATATCGTCTACAACATGGTGGATGCGATCTTCATCAGCCTGATCGATACATCCGATCCATCCTACATGGGGGGCATCGGCATGGTCTTCCCCTTTATCTTCTTCGTGATGGCCTTCTCCAACGGCTTCATGATCGGCACCAGCAGCGTCACGGCCCGGGCCGTCGGGGCCGGGGAGAAGCATACCCTGCATGATATTGCCGGCACGGGGCTGATCTCTGCCGGCCTCTTCTCCTCCATCTTTGTCCTGATCGTCTACCTGGCGGGAGAGGGGATGATGCGGCTCTTCGGCGCAGAGGGGGATTATGCCGCCCACGGGCTGGAGTATATCCGGTACCTCATTCCCGGCGTGCTCCTGCTCTTCCTGCACAACATCCTCTCCGGAGCCCTGCAGGGTGAGGGGCTGAGCCGGTACATGATGTGGGCGATGATCATCGGTACGGTGCTGAACATCCTGCTTGATCCCCTCTTCATATTTGTCCTCGGACTCGAAGTGCGCGGCGCAGCGCTTGCCACAGTCATTTCACAGGCAGCCTCCTTCCTCTATGTGCTGCGGCTGTTTCTCAAGGGAAGGACCGTTGTGACCCTCTCGATGAAGCTGCGGCACTTCAATCCTGCGGTGCTGCGGAAAATAGCGGTTGTCGGGTTCCCGCAGTCGATTTCCATGCTGGTCACATCATTTACCATCCTCGTGATCAACCGGATAGCTCTCTACATAGACCCGCTGGTTGTGACCGCCTTCACCACCTACTCCAGGTTCGAGGGGCTGCTGGTAGTTCCCATCAACGGTATGGGCTCGGCCCTGATTGCCGTAATCGGCCAGAATTACGGGCGGAAGAATCTCCGCCGCTGCCATGCGGCGTGGCGCTACGGCTACCTGCTTGCGCTGGGAGGCACAGCCCTGCTGCTGGGGATATTCCTGCTGGCAGCCCCGGCAGTTTTCGGTGGGCTGAGCAGCATAGAGCAGGTGGTGGCCTACACCCTTGACATGACGAAGGTCCTGGGGCTGGGACTGGTCCTGGCAATATTCGGAATTCTTTCCCAGAGTGTCTTCCAGGCGGTGGGAGCGCCCCTCCCGGCCCTCGGGCTGACCCGCTTCCGGGTATTCGTGTGCATCATCCCGATGATGCTGATCGGGGTCTTCGTGCTGGATATGGGTTTCAGGGGGCTGCTCATCGGGTTCCTCAGCGGCGATATCGGCTCATCTGTCTTCAGCTATATAGTAGTAGAGCGGTATTTCAGGAAACGGATGTTAGCGGCGGAGGTAAAACTGGCATGACACTTTCTCAGCAATACCGGAGATATTTCCCTTGACACCGTGATGGATGAGGCTACAATTCAAGAGATGAACAAGTTCAAGATAGCGGAAATTCCAAAAACCCGTCCCGCGATCAGCAGGGAGCTGCTTTCAAGGGCGATCAACCTGAGGTCGAATCCCTACAAGGAGCTCGGGCGCAATTTCAGTCAGGACTTTCCCATAGACCTGCTGATTTCAGACAACAGAATAATCATGAATTATCCCGGGGTGAATCCGCATTACCACGACTATATGGAGATTCTCTACGTGCTTGGCGGTGATATGACGATCGGGATCAACGGGACGTCATACCATGTGCAGCAGGATGACCTGCTGCTGATAAAGAGCGAGCAGATCCACTGGCTGAAATTCAAGGATGAGTACCATTCCAGCGTGCTGACGCTGCTGTTCATGCCGGTTGTCATCAGTACGTTCGACCAGAGCGGCGAGGAGTGGACCTATATTCACAGCTTTCTTGAGAACAGCCGCAAGCAGATTCCCCATATCACGAAGATCACGGCCACGCTACCGCAGGTACCTGAATTGCTGAAGCAGATGTACAACGAGTACATATACCGCAACAGGGGCTATCAGACGATTGTGAAGGGGCTGCTGCTGAACCTCATCGGCGTGCTCTACCGGGGAGGGGTGATTAGCCTTCCCGGGGATCAGAGTGAGTACAATGACGAGAACTTCATCAAGCTGCTGCCGGCCATACACTACATGGAGGCGAATTCGGCCGAGAAGCTATCGATGGAGGATGTGGCAAGGGTGGTGAACATGAGCTACTACCACTTTTCCCACCTCTTCTCCCACACCATCGGGGAATCGTTCAAGAACTACCTCAACTACATCCGTATCCGCAAGTCCGAAGAGCTGTTTCTGCATCAGGGACGCTCAATATCAGAAGCCGCCTATGACTGCGGTTTCAACGACCTCTCCTCATTCAACCGGGCCTACAAGCGGCTGCGAAACTGCACTCCGCGGGAGTATATCAAAGCCAAGGCCCTGCATGACGAGATGCTCGATTCCGGCGATTCCCACCGCTTGCACAGCTGACGAAGGCAGCTGATCGCGCCACAAATAACGCATACTACGCAGCAAATACCTCTCTATCGGAAGCTGTGGTCTCCCACTATCATGATAGACGAACAGCCCGTGTGTCAGCAGCATCAGGAACAGGAGCTGCGGTAGTTGCCGTCTTCGCGAGAATGCTTGCGATACTGCCTGACACACATCCCCGAAGGGATCATGATCCGCACCGGTAGGTGTTTTTTGCGATCCGGCTGAGATTGCCTTGAATGCCGGGCGGGAAAGTAAGGCTGGAAAGGAGAATGTGAGATGAGTAGTGCCGAGAAGCTGACGCGGGAGCTCAAGGAGCTGGCCGCTGCCCTTGATATCGATCTCTTCGGGATTGCCCGGATTGATGCGCTTGACCGCTACGGGAAACCGGGACGCCGGCCCAGCGACATCTATCCCGATGTGCAGGCGATCGTCGTCTTTGCCACCGGGGTGCTCGACTCGATATCGAAGTCCTACCTGAGCTCCCCGGACAACCTCGTGGCTGAACATGCCTCATCGGCACTCTCTGAGGATATGCAGCTCAAGTCCCTGAGAATCAGGAGCTTCCTGCGCAGAAGAGGGTACTACGTGCCGGAGAAGAGTCAGGGGCTGCTGGAGAGCGGTATCCATCAGCGCTATGCCTTCCAGCAGGCCGGTCTCGGGTATGTGGGCAAGAGTCAGAATGCAGTGAGTGAGAAGTACGGTCCCCGGATGTTCATCGGGACCATGCTCACCAATGCCCCCCTGGTGCCCGATGAGCCGTATGAGCAGGACCTGTGCGGTGACTGCACCGTCTGTGAGACCTTCTGCATGAGCAAGGCGCTGATAGGTGAGCGGTACTTTCATCAGCGGCAGTGCGAGTCGGTTGCGAACAGCAAGAAGCAGAATCTCTACTACTCACTCGGGGCCTGGCACAACTGCGACATGTGCCACCGTGTCTGTCCCCGCGGCACTGTGAAATTCCCACGGGAGGAGCGGAGGGGAGACTGGTGGGAGATCATGGCTGAGCATGAAGGGAAAGAGATTGCAAGGCACAGTAAAGTAAGGTGATCAAGTGCACAGGCTACAGATATAGGGAGAGGTGAACATATGCGTGCTGACTGGAACAGACTGATCCGACCGGAAGAGAGAGACAGGACAGGAGAGGAGTGGCAGAAGGGGGATGAGCTGCAGTACCGCAGGGAGATCACCTTCCTGCTCCAGGAATCGGCCTTCAATACGGCCGTGCCCCTCTATGGGGTCGTTGCCCTTGATGAAATGCGGGATGAAGCTGAAAGGAGGATTCTCACAGATATCCTTCCGGGTGCCCAGGCGGCAATACTCCTGGGATTCCCGCTGACCGACCCCTGGATGCGGGTGGAGCATGCCGTCGGGTCAATCTCCATGGATCATGTCGTCACGCATGCCGATAAGAAACTGGAGCGCATCCTCTTCCAGTTTACCGAGCGGCTGGAGAACTTCTCCTATGAAGCTGTTCCGGTACAGCTTCCGGTCACCCCGTCTGACAATCCGCTGCAGCAACTCTTTGAGATCGGCAGGATGGGAGCAGTCGGGAAGAATCACAAGGTCATCATCAATGAGTTCGGCTGCAGGGTCTCCCTGGGGATTGTCGTGACCGATGCACCGCTGTTCGGCGGTGACTACCGGTATGATCCCTTCAGCGGGTCTCCCTGCGGAGACTGCACCCTCTGCCTTGACAGCTGCCCGGCAGGGGCGCTGCAGCAGGGGGAGTATGATGAGAATATATGCCGGCAGTTCCGTGAGAGTGAGGAGAACACGCTCAGCTTCAGCCCCCATTCAAAGCTGCGATGTGATATCTGCATGCGTGTCTGCCCGCTGGGAGAAGCCGGCCGCTGGGATGCGGAAAGCACCGACTGGCAGCGGATCCTTGCCGAAGAGCGGATTAATTTCTGATGCTGCAGCAGGCAATGCAGCTCCTGGAAGCCTGCCGCTCTGTCACCCTGACAACTGTGCATCATGCAACCGGTTTCCCCGAAAGCAGGATCGTCGATGTGATGATGATACGACCTGAGGGCATCTATTTCCTCACAGCCCGCGGGAAGCCCATGTATGCCCAGATGAGACTGAACCAGCATGTGGCAGTCTGCGGGATGGATGCCCGGTACCGTTCGATCCGGATACGGGGTACCGTACGGGAGGTCCCGGGGCATGCTACAGTCGATGAGATAATTTCGCTTCATCCGGGCATCGGCTCGCTCTATCCTCCGCATGCACGGGGCATTCTCGTTGCCTGGTGCCTCTACAGGGGCAGCGGCCAGGTATTCGACCTCTCCCAGGAACCCCCGGAGCGAACCAGGTTCTCCTTCGGCGGGGATCCGCCTGCCGTCTTCCCGCTGCTGATAACCGAAGCCTGTACTCTCTGTGGAGAGTGCCTGGCAGCATGCCCGGTACATGCAGTCTCAGTTTCCGAGCATCAGGTTGCCATTGAAGAGCGCTGCTGCCTGGAGTGTGGTCTCTGCATCGAAATCTGTCCCGAGGGAGCCATCCTCCTGGCACTGCAGTGACAGTTACGGCAATATTGCAGATAGTTGAAATCCATGCTTGCGCAACTCGTATATACATGATAAGCTGTACATCAGTAAGTTACATGTAACATGTAACTATATCAGTATACATTCTATCTTCAAGGCGGCGTCCAGCGGTGAGAAACACCGACTACCTAATCGTCGGCGGGGGAGTTGTCGGACTCTCCATTGCCTACCAGCTTCTCGAATCCGGCCGGCAGGTCACGGTGGTCGACCAGGGCCCCTTTGCCGGAGGGGCCTCGGCAGTCAACCAGGGGCAGATATCCCTGCTTGACCGTGATCCCGGAGCAGCCCTTGATGCTGCCAGGGAGTCGCTTGAGTTCTACCATCATCTTGAGAATGAGGGCTTCAGCGTTGGCCTGGAGCTGCAGGGCGGTCTCATGACCCTCTACAGCGCAGCAGGTATGGAACGGGCCGGCAAGCTGATGCGGCGGCAGAGAGCAGCCGGGCTCTCCTGTACCGTCCTGGAGGGAAAGGCAATCCGCTCCGTCGAACCGAATCTCAACGATGCTGTCGTTGCCGGGGTGCTCCACTGTCCTGAGGAGGGCTACCTCAACCCCTTCCGGGTGACTGAGTTCTTCATCGATGCCCTTTCTGCCGGTGGGGCGGAGCTGCTGCCAGGCATGAGGGTGACGGGATTCCGCATGACCGGCGAACGTGTCAGCAGGGTCCTGACGGATGAAGGAGACATCGAGGCCGGGGAGGTGATCCTTGCCACCGGCTCCTGGAGCAGGGAGCTCTGTGCCCTGCTCGGGATTGACCTGCCGGTACTGCACCACAAGGGGATCATGATGACCAGCTCCCCATACCCGCGGGCCGTACGAAATGCCATCGTGTCGGGCGGGTTCTTCTCCGATGCCGGGGACGGCGACCGCTACCCGACCTTCGGCTGCGGTCAGGTATCCGAGGGATCGATATTCATGGCCCAGGTGAATGAGTACCGGGAAGATTACGATAGGACTGTGCCGTACCAGGCCCTGTGCCGGATCGCCGCGGACATGCTGGCCCACTTCCCCGTGCTCAAGGATGTCCTCTGCCTGCGGGGCTGGGCAGGGGTTACCACCTATACCCCCGGCAATAACGGGTTCTTAGGGTATTCGGGGGTATGGGAAAATCTCTTTTATGCAATGGGCCTGAAGGGCGCTTTCTCAACGGCCCCTGCCATCGGCAGGATTGCCGCCGGGCAGCTGCTGCACGGCAGGGAAGCTGTACGGCAGTGGGATCCAAGGGAGGCGGGGCTATGAGCGAACGGCGAATCACTGCACATCCGATACTCGGAGGCCTGCCTGATACGTCGATGGTGACGATCCATGTCGACGGGAAGGCCCTCAGGGCCCGTGAAGGCGATACGGTCTCATCCGCGCTGCTGGCGAACGGGATACGCATCCATCGCTATACCCGCAGGGAGAATGCACCGCGGGGCATATTCTGTGGCATCGGGCAGTGCACCGACTGCATGATGGTCATAGACGGCCAGCCCAATGTGCGCAGCTGCATCACCCCGGTTGCCGATGGCATGCAGATAGAGACCCAGCAGGGCAACGGACGCTGGGAGCGTGACAGGACTGCAACTCCGGAGGTATCGGATGACTGAAATAAGTGATATCTGCATCATCGGAGCCGGTCCGGCGGGACTGGGCTGCGCGGTAACTGCCGCGGGGGCCGGGGCAAAGGTAAATGTGGTGGATGAGCATCACCTGCCCGGCGGCCAGCTGTTCAAGCAGATCCATAAGTTTTTCGGATCCGGTGCATACCGGGCCGGGGTGCGCGGATATGACATCGGGAAGCAGCTGTTGGGGGAGGCCGAAGCGCTTGGCGTCACCGTTCTGCTTGGGACCCCTGCCTGGGGCATCTTCCCGTCCGGGGAGGACAGCAGTCCCATTGATGTTGGGGTGATCCATGGGGGGACCAGTCGGCGGATACGGAGCAGGAGTGTGCTCCTGGCAACCGGTGCAACCGAGCGGACGCTCCCGTTTCCCGGCTCAACCCTCCCGGGGGTCATGACAGCCGGCGCTGCCCAGACGCTGATGCATGTCAACCGGGTCCGCCCCGGGAACAGGGTCGTGATGGTGGGAAGCGGGAATATCGGGTTGATCGTGACCTATCAGCTGCTTCAGGCAGGGGTGGAAGTTGTCGCTGTAGTTGAGGCGGCAAAGCATGTCGGGGGATATGCGGTACATGCAAACAAGATCCGGAGCGCGGGTGTGCCGATCCTCACAGGCCATACCATAACCCGTGCGGAGGGAAAGACCGTGGTTGAAGGGGTTACGCTAGCCCGGGTGGATGAGCGGAGGAAGCCTGTCCCGGGAACGGAACGGCAGGTTGCCGTCGATACGGTCTGCCTTGCCGTTGGCCTCGCTCCGCGGATAGAGCTTGCCCGGCTGGTTGCCGAGAGGCTACACTTCGATGCCCGCCTTGGAGGCTTTATACCGGTCCACTCCGCGGCGATGGAGATCGGCAGGGGGATCTATGTCGCCGGGGATGCCGCCGGCATAGAGGAGGCCAACACAGCCCAGGAAGAGGGCGTTCTTGCCGGACTTGTAATGGCACATGCTCTCGGGCACCTGGACGACAGCAGTGCTGCCGCCCTCAAGCATGAGTCAGCGATCCGGCTGGAGCTGCTGCGTGGAGGTCCCTTTGGGAGTGCGCGGCGAGAGGCAAAACGAGAGATGCTGGAGGTGTGGAAGTGAGCTGGCAGATTCTTATCGACTGTCCCGAGGAGATCCCCTGCAATCCCTGTGAGACAGCATGCCCTGCAGGCTGCATTTCCGTAGGTGATGAGATCACCGACTTTCCGGTACTGACGGGAAAGCGCTGCAGCGGATGCGGCCGATGCATTGCCGTCTGCCCGGGGCTGGCAATCAGGATCGCCGATCCTGAGCGGGGAATTATTGCGCTTCCCTATGAATACCTACCGTTGCCTGAAGTCGGCATGCACCTCCCGGTGGTTGACATAACAGGTGCAGAGATCGGCATCGGTGAGGTGAACCGCATCATGCGCCCGCTGCGCAGCGATGCTACCAATGTGATCCATCTCCGTGTTGCCCCAGGCATACTGACTGCTGTCAGGGGGATCCTGTGGCGCAATCCGGAACGATGGAGAGCTGGTCAAGGAGAAAGCGATGCATGAAGACCCGATAATCTGCCGCTGTGAAGAGGTCCGCCGTTCAGAGATACAATCGGCGGTCAGCCACGGCTGTGTCACGACAGATGCCGTGAAACGAAGGACCCGGGCCGGCATGGGACTCTGCCAGGGGAAGTTCTGTGCCTGCCATGTTGCAGGAATCATTGCCGAAGAGACAGGGAGAGCTGTGGGTACGCTGCCGCCCGGCAGGAGCCGGCCCCCGGTTATCCCGGTACCCCTGCAGGCCCTGGCAGCCGATGCAGAGTAACGTATGAGGGAGCTGGTATGTTGAAACATGTGACGAAAAATGAACTGGTGTTCAATAAACTGCGCGATATGATCTACTCCGGGGAACTGCGGCCCGGAGAGAAGGTGAGTGCCATAGAGATTGCCAACCTCATGGGGGTGAGCAGAACCCCGGTAAATGAGGCCGTGCGACGGCTTGTTGACCGCAGGCTCGTCTCCATCCTTCCCAATGTGGGCTTTGAGGTAACGGTGCTGCCGTGGGAGGATATTGTTGACCTGATGCAGCTTAAGATGATCCTCGAGCAGACAGCCATCGCCTGGATACGGGACCGGGGTGTTGTCGTTGATACGACTGAGCTGCGGAAGATAAACGATGAAATTGTTGCAGCAGTCAGGCAGGAGGATCGCCTGGCCTACAACGATGCAGTGCGCCGGTATCATTGTGACTTCATTGCGCTGGCCGGATCCGGACCGCTGCTGGAGACCTTCCTGGGAACCTGGGACTACAGCGGCTGGGAGGATACCCAGCTGCAGGAGATGTCCCGGGAACTGGCAGGTCAGTGTGAAGACCATACTGAGATGCTTGATGCCATTGATGCGCAGGATTTCGACCGGGCGATTTCGTTATCACGGACGCACGGGCAGCGATGGCTTGAGCTGTTCAGGCAGAATATGCCTGCCTCAGTTTCAGGGCGGGGGCAGGATCAGGAAAAGGAGCTGTAGAGATGCGATTTTCAGGTAGAGTTGCTGTAATAACCGGGGCCGGGCAGGGGCTAGGAGCAGCCTTTGCAAAAGGATTTGCTGCCGAGGGCGCTGCCGTAGCCCTGATCGGAAGAACTGCCGCGAAACTGGAGAGGGTCCGCGACAAGCTGCTGGAGCACGGGAATCCTGTCCTGGTATGCCCCGGTGATGTCTCGGTCGAGACCGATGTGCTGAGGATCTTCGGCACCATAGCAAAGGAGCTCGGTACTGTCGATATACTGATCAACAACGCCGCAGTCCACACCTCCCTGGCAGTTGTCGACACCCCGCTTGCCGAGTGGCAGAAGCAGATCGATATCAACATGACCGGTACATTTCTCTGCTCCAAAGCCGTACTCCCAGGCATGATTGCCCGGAAGTACGGCAAGATCGTGAATATATCATCATCGGCTGCAAAGCACTTCTTTCCCGGCTTTGGGGCCTATGCCGCCTCAAAGGCAGGCATTGTTGGGTTCACCAAGACCCTTTCCGAAGAGGTCAAGGAGCATGGCATCCAGGTGAATGCCCTCTACCTGGGAATGGTGAACACCGAGTATACCCGGGAGCGGATGGGCAGCGACCCGGCAGTTACCAGTGAGCTGGAGGATATGCTGCAGCCCGACGAGGTTGCCCGGGTGGTACTCTTCTTTGCCTCCGATGACTCAGCCCCGATCATGGGAGCGGCCGTGGATGTCTTCGGCAGGAAGGCCTAGGTAGCTGGTGAGCAAGAGCTGGTACCCTGCAACCTGCATTGGTACCGTTATCGAATATCTGAAGATACAGACTGGAGGATTGTCATGGCATTATCGAAAAAACGGTTGCTTGATCTCTATTTTGATATGGTGGCTATCAGGCGTTTTGAGGAAGAGGTGGAAGTCTACTCCAAGAACGGGACCATCCCGGGATTCATCCACCTGAGCATCGGGCAGGAGGCAGCCCAGGCCGGGGTGGTCAGGGCGCTGCGTACTACCGATTACAAGTTTCCCGACCATCGGGGACACGGGGCCATCTGTCTCTGCGGAACCGAGCGCAGACTGGTCATGGCCGAGATCTTCGGCCGGGCCACCGGGATCAACGGGGGCCGCGGCGGTTCGATGCACATCAACGATCTCGAATTCCGCAACATGGGATTCAACGGCATCCAGGGATCGACGGTAGTCACAGCCCTCGGGACGGCCTTTGCCTCAGTCTACAGCCATACCGATGATGTGACGGCCCTCTTCATGGGCGACGGGACCCTCGGGGAGGGGACCTGCCATGAGAGCATGAATATGGCGGCTACCTGGAAACTTCCGATTATATACTGCCTGCTGAACAACCAGTATGCCATCTCCACCCACTATACCGAGTCGCATCCCCAGAAGCAGCTGGCAACCTGGGCCGACGGCTACGAGGTGCCCAATGAGGTGGTTGACGGCAATGACATTGAGGCAGTCATTGAGGCCGTGGAGCGGGCTGCGAAGAGAGCCCGCAGCGGTGAGGGGCCGACCCTGCTGGAGTTCATGACCTACCGGTGGCAGGGCCACTTCTCCGGTGACCCTGCAGCCTACCGGCCTGACGGGGAGCTGGAAGCCTGGCAGGAGAAGTGCCCGCTGCGGCGCTGCAGGACCCTGCTGACCGATACCCACTCCTGCAGCGAGCAGGAGCTGCAGGCAATTGAGGAGCGCGCTGATGCTGAGATCCGGGAGGCGGTGCAGTTCGCGCTGGAGAGCCCCTGGCCCGACCCGAAGAGTGCCCTTGAGCACGTCTATGCAAGTTATCAGGTGGAGGACTGGAAATAATGGCAAGAAAACTATCTTACGCAAAAGCGATAAACGAAGCACTCCATCAGGAGATGGAGCGGGATCCCTCGGTATTTGTGCTCGGTGAGGATGTCGCCAAGATGGGGGGGGATTTCGGTATCACGCAGGGTATCTGGCATAAGTGGCCTGAGAGGGCAAAGGATACAGCTCTCTCCGAATCGGCCATCATCGGGCTGTCGGTAGGCTCCGCTGTCTGCGGGCTGCGGCCGGTGGCCGAGCTGATGTTCGCCGATTTTGTCACGGTATGTTATGACCAGCTGGTGAACAATGCCGCAAAGATCAATTTCATGTACGGAGGGAAGGCCAGCTGCCCGATAGTGGTACGGGCCGTTACCGGAAGCGGCATACGCTGTGCCTACCACCACTCGCAGAGCATCGAGCCGTGGCTGATGAACATTCCCGGACTGGTCATCGTTGCCCCGGCAACGCCCTATGAGGCCAAGGGGATGCTGATCAGCGCCATCCGCAACAACGACCCGGTAGTCTTTCTTGAGCATAAGCTGCTTTACAACCGCAAGGGGGAGGTTCCTGCCGAGCCCTATGCTATTGAGCTGTTCAAGGCTGAGGTGGAACGGGAGGGGAGTGATGTCACCATCGTTGCCACCATGCGGATGCTCGAGCTGGCGCACAAGGCGGCGAAGGAGCTGGAGAATGAGGGTATCAGCGTGGAGATCATTGATCCGCGCACCCTCTTCCCGCTGGACAGGCAGACGATCATCGAGTCGGTGGCCAAGACCGGACGGCTGGTTGTTGCCCAGGAGGGACCGAAGGTGATGGGGTTCGGGGCCGAGATCGGGGCAATGGTGAGCGAGGATATCTTTGAGTACATGAAGGCGCCGATCAAGCGGGTCACCAGCCTGGATGTGCCTGTCGCCTTCTCACCCGGTCTGGAGGACTACGTGACCCCGACTGAAGAGCATGTCATCAGGGCATGCCGTGAAGCGATGAGCTTTTAGGGAGGTGGTGTATGGCTGTGTTGCTGACGATGCCGCGCTACGGCGCAAACATGGAAGAGGGGACGATCGCCTCCTGGTCCGTTGCCGAAGGGGAGCGGGTCCAGGCCGGTGATGTGATCTGCGAAATTGAGATCGAGAAGCTCAGCAATGAGATGGAGGCCCCGGAAGACGGCGTTATCCGGGCCATTCTCTGCCCTGAGGGCGAGACGGTGGCCTGCGGTACGCCGATAGCGGTCCTTGCCGCCGATGAGGATGAGGATATCTCGGATATGGTGGCCACTACAGCCGTTGCAGAAGAGCGCCGGGAGGAACCGTCCGGAAGCGCAGCTTCAGAACCGGTAGGCAGCGTGCCGCCGCCAGCCGGGCCAAAGCATTCCGGGGGCAGCTTCCCCGGGGAGGTTGCCGGGATACGGATCACGCCCAAGGCCCTTGCGCTGGCCGAGGAGATGGGTGTCGACTACCGGCCGATACGCGGTACCGGCATTCTCGGGGCAATCACGCGGGAGGATATCCGGGCCCATGCCGCTTCGGGGACGGTCCCGAAGTCCGCCGGGGCCGAACCTGCTGCCCCGCTTCCCGAACCTGATCTGCAGAGCTCCGCTGCAGCCGGAAGCACTGCCCCGATGGGCACTGTGCGTAAGGTGACTGCCCGCAGGATGCTGGCGAGCATGCAGGGCTCTGCCCAGACCTCCATCATGATGGATGCGGATCTCACCGGGCTGGTCAGGAACTACACACTGCAGCGGGAGCAGTATGCTTCCGAAGGGATAAAGCTCTCCTACACTGCCATCATCCTAAAGGTTGCTGCGGAAAGTCTTGTCGGCCATCCGGTCATCAGGACGGTGATCGAGAAGGATGATCAGCTGCGTACGCTGCATGCTATCGACATCGGGATCGCGGTCGATGCCGATTACGGACTGGTTGTTCCCGTCATACGGAATACCGATCACCGCAGCCTGGAAAGCATCTGCAGGGATCTCTCTGAAACGGCGGCAAGTGCCAGGGCCGGTTCGCTGGCCCCCGAGCAGATGCAGGGGGGCTGTTTCTCCAT
>CAZSBC010000016.1:0-9729 GCA_964605195.1 uncultured Spirochaetales bacterium
GCGGACCCACTCATCGGAGGATACTCCACTATCAGGCGTCAGTGGTTCTATGAGGAACGGATCAGTCGGTATGCCGCAGGCAGTAACGAGCATGGATATTATGGCAGATAAAATAAAAAAGGAAGTAATACGGTAACGTGGAAATTTCATTCCGGTATCACTTCCTCCTCTACTGAACAATGTTTCTATCCTGCCGGTACGGTTGACCTGGCCTACTGCTCCAGTACGATCAGCCGGCTGATAGCAAGATTTGACCACTCGCTGTTGGGAAAATCGATTGAGAGCGTACGATAGATCTCTATCGCATCGTCAAACTTCTCCTGCTGCTCCAGCAGGCGACCGATATTGAAGTATGCATGCGGCACTTCAAAGCTGCGGTCAAGATACGTCTCTGTGAGTTCCGTATAACTATCCAGGGCAGCTGCGATATCACCGGCCTCTTCGCTGGCGACAGCGGAGTTCATCAGAGATGTTGCTGCCAGGTGTGAATCCGGATAGTTCGCTACCACTGCATTAAATCTTTCCATTGCAAGGGAATATTCATCGAGTTGATAGGCAACGGAAGCAAGCAGGAACATGGCACGCAGTTCAGGGTAGCTCTTTCTCGTGGAATCAATGAAATCCTGCAGTTCCGTCTCATAATCACGCCAGGCAGTAGCAATCGCCTCTTCGGAGAGCGAATCGGGATTTATGGCCAGTTCCCTGAAACGCTCCTGGTACAGTTCTACCTGGGAAATGTTCTTTTCAAGACTGGAATCAAGAATCGATATAGTGATCCACGTTGCAGCTATGCCAATTACAATGACTGCAGCAATGATGATCAGCACCAGTCTGTTTTTTGTGATAAAAGCCGAAATCTTATCGACTGTGGTAAGCTCTATCTGTTTCTCTATGGCCATGGTTCTCTATTCACTCCGAAGTATTTGTTGCCATGATATCTGTGAGACTGACGGAACAGCAGCTAGTATTATTCAGATGTCTGGTCTTTTTCCTTCAGCAGATCTGCAAAGGTAAAGGTGTTCTCGTTCTCGTCATCATGAATATATTTGGACATCTCTTTCTGCTGGTTCTTCTTGATATAGTCCTTGATTGAGAGAGAGAGTTTCTGCGCGTTTATATTTACGTCAGTGACCAGCGCAGTTACCTTGTCTCCCGCCTTGAACCGGTCAAGGACAGCATCAGAGTACTCCTCGTCGGGACCAACAAGGTTGAACTTGGCAATCAGCCCCTCGATATCTGCAATGACCTTCACAAATACACCGAAGTCGGTGACACTGGTGACCTCACCGGTTATCACACTGCCCTTGGGATAGGAGTCCTTCAGTGTCTGCCATGGGTTACCCTCAAGCTGTTTGACACCAAGACGAATCCTTCTGGTATCCGGTTCAACTCTGGTGACCACCACCTCAATTGTTTCACCCTCATTGCAGAATGACTTGATACTCTTTGTCTTTTTTGTCCAGGAGATATCATCGGCATGGAGAAATCCGTCAATACCCTCCTCAAGGTTGAGAAAGGCACCGGCATTGGTTATCTTCACCACTTCGGCGTTGAGACGCTTACCGACAGGGAACCGTTCTTCGATGGTATCCCATGGGTTGTCGGTAACCTGTTTCATGCCAAGCGAAATCTTCTTCTCCCCGGTATCGTACCCGAGTATCTTGGCCTGGACCGTATCACCAATGGATACAAGTTCCTTGGGATGGTTGATTCGCTTGACCCAAGAAAGCTCAGAGATATGAGCAAGCCCCTCTATACCCTCTTCAAGCTCAATGAATACCCCAAAATCGGTAATTTTGGTCACCTTTCCGGTGACAACATCATGAAGCTGGTAGCGATCTTCAAATGAAAGCCAGGGATCTTCTGAGAAGTGCTTCAATGAAAGATTTATTTTCTGTGATTCGCTGTCAATATGAATCACCTTGAGCTGGATTGCATCGCCCTTCTTTACAAAATCCTTAGGGCGGGTTACGTGACCCCAGCTCATATCATTTATGTGAAGCAGTCCGTCAAAACCACCCAAGTCTACAAATGCCCCGAACGAAGTGAAGGACTTGACAACTCCCTCAACCGTATCACCAACATGGACATTCGTGAAAAATTCTGCCTTACGTTCGTTGACAATTTTCTCCAGGTAAGCTCGTCTGGAAAGCACTGATTTCAAGCGGGTACCGGTATGAAGCTTGTCAATTATAAAGAAATCCTTGACGCCGATATAGGTTTCCGGATCCTCGACACGGACCAGGTCAGCTTTTGACAACGGGCAGAAACCCTTCAGATCATACATGAGATCAATCTCAAAACCGCCCTTGATCACCTTTGCAAAAGTTCCTTCAACAGGCTCCTGGTTATCATATGCCTCGCGGAGGTTCTCGGTTCGCAGCTTAAGGTCAGCTTTCTTCTTTGAGACGACTACCTGCCCGCCCCGGCCCTCTTTATTGACCAGTACGACCTGGACACTGTCGCCGACAGAAGGGGTATCCTCAAATTCATTTATAGGTATTCTTCCCTCGGACTTATACCCTACATCAACGAACACAAATTCGTTACTGACCTGCACAACTGCACCTGAGACTACCTGTCCCTCTTTAATTTCATCTAGAGATTTTAAGTATTCCTCCTGCAATAGGTTTTGCATCTCATTTGTCTTGTCGATTTCTTGTGTTTCGACACTCTTCTCTGTTGCCACTATGTTCTCCCAATACTTTGATTCCGTATAGTAAAAATCTTCTGTACTACTTTGTCACAAACTTCATCTATGGTCAAGTATGATGTATCTATATATAGAGCATCATCAGCACGTTTTAAGGCCCCGAATTCCTTGCTTCGGTCATTCTCATCACGTTTCCTGATATCTTCCAGATATTCCTCAAACCCGGCCCTCTCGGGAAACTGATCATAGCGGCGCTTAGCCCTGATTTCCACCGATGCGTCAAAGTAGCATTTGAGATCCGCATCAGGGAAAACCACTGTTGTGATATCCCTGCCCTCCATGATGACATCAAGGGAGGCTGCGGCTTTACGCAGTTGTTCGTTGATGATGATCCGTACAGCAGTAATGGAGGAAAAGCGTGAAGAGGCCATATCAATGGCGGGAGTGTGCAGCTGGTCCTCAATGAACTCACCATCAAGGTGCAGCGTCCCATCAACGATGGTAAAGGAGCAATCCGCTGCAGTTCTGACGATCGAATCGCGATCTTCGGGATCCCGTCCCATAATAAGGTGGCGGTATGCCACGGCCCGGTAGAAATTGCCTGAATTGATGTAGAAGAGATTGCACCGTTCGGCAATCATCCTTGCGATGGTGCTCTTCCCCACTCCTGCCGGTCCGTCAATTGCAACTATCATAGTATATCCTCCACCGCTACGAAGATGAGCCTGTCAGTGCACGTCGCTCATGTCTTGTCAGAAATCTGTATGCTCCCTTAGGGAGTTTACCGATAGTAAGGGTTCCTATCCGCACTCTGTGAAGCATCGTAACGGAATAGCCGAGGGCCTTCATGATCTTTCGAATCTCACGATTTTTCCCCTCGAGGAGGATGATGCTGACACTGCGGCTGCTGTGCATCCGCAGCCGGGAGATCCGATAGGTCTCTCCCTCAACACGTATGCCCGTAAGGGCTCGGTTGAGTACGGAACGATCAAGCTTCTCCCGGGTCTTAACGAGATACTCCTTCTCAATACCATACGAGGGATGTGAGACTGCCTGGGCAAAATCACCATCATTGGTGAAGAGTATCAAACCGGTGGAATCCCGGTCCAGACGGCCTATGCTGAACAGCGTCTGCTGCTGGGGAATCTGGATCAGATCACGTGCAAAAAGAACTCCGTGGGGATCAGAATTGCTGCAGAGATATCCTTTGGGCTTGTTGAGGGCAATATATACCCGTTCAACCATTTCAATGAGTGTCCCGTTGCAAAATACGGTATCTTCACCGGTAACCCTGCGGGCCGGATTTTTCTCACTGACACCGTTCACCGAAACCTTACCGGCCATGATGAACGTCTCCGCCTTCCTGCGGGAACAGAAACCGCTCTTTGCGATATAGGCCTGCAGCCGCATCTCCTCAGGTGTATTACTCTTCATCGAATCGCTCTCTGTCAAGATCGCTGAGCTTGGGGAGATCGGCTATGCTGGAGAGGTTGAAATCCTCAAGAAACTTTCTCGTGGTACCGAAGAGATAGGGTCTGCCAAGGACATCCTTCTTACCAACAATGCGGATATATTCACGATCCAGCAGCATCCTCAAAATCGTATCGGAGGATACTCCCCTGATATTCTCAATCTCCTTTCGTGTTATCGGCTGTGAGTAGGCAATGATGGAGATCGTCTCAAGGGCAGACCTTGTCAGTCGGCTGTCGATTTTCCTTCCGTAGTGTTTCTTAAGCTGCGGCCAGTGGAGCTCTTTTGGCATGAAGCAGTATCCCCCGGCAAGTTCGGAGAGTTCAATACCATGGATGCTCTCACTGTAATGGTTCCTCAGCTCGGCAAGCGCCTGCAGCACGTCATCTTCGAGTAATTCGGTTACCCTGGAGATCTTTTTTATCTCGACCGGTTCGTTCTCAAGATACAGTACCGTCTCTATGAGTTGTGCTTCGCTGCTCAACCTGGCAGCATTCGCTTCTGAATCTAACATGTAGTAACGTTCACTCCTGAATATATTCGTATCGCTGTATAACGATATCAGGAAGTTGCATTTTCATCAACGAACAATTCTGCAACATCCGCCCTCTTCTCAATCCGTATATCACCGAACACAGCATTCTGGTAGATTCTGATCATGCGGATCTTAACAGCCTCAAGCAGGGCAAGAAATGAGCAGATGATATCCATCGGGGAGTGATGGCGAACTACAAGGTCCTGAAAAGATATCACCGGAGAACGTTCGAACAGTTCATGCATCAGAGTCATTTTTTCATTCACGGTCACCTCTTCATAAATGTCGAAGACGCGCTCGGGCGATATCTTGGCAAGAATACTGGAGAAGGTCTTCAGCAGGTCCCAGCTGTCAATCTCTTTCCAGAGATCTGTGTCGTCAAAGGGCAGTGGCTTCTGTACCTGCCTCCGGGTGAAGAGGTAGTCAACCTCGGTGCTGCGATCGGCAATAAGGGCGGCATACTTCTTATACTTCTGGTATTCTAGCAGGCGAGTCACCAGCTCCTGGCGGGGATCCTCAAACTCCTCATCAAACTCGATTTCAACCGGGAGGAGCATACGGGACTTAATATAGAGCAGCGTAGCAGCCATGGAGTAGAACTCGGTAAGATTGTCCAGATCTATTGCAGTGGAGAGCTGCAGAAACTCAAGATACTGCTCGGTAATCTCCGAAATGGGTATATCGTATATATTTACCTCGTTTTTCTGGATCAGAAACAGCAGCAGGTCAAGCGGTCCTTCAAACTGCTCAATCTTGAAGCTGTTCTTATTCCCGTTCAGGTCCTCACCCATTTACTGCATACCCGCCTGATGTCTATTCATCAACGGTTTTCTGCTGCCTGTCATCGTCAATTATTGGGAACATGATTGCCCGCAGGTCCTGTTCAAGTTTCCGGGATAGATCCTCCTGTGAAGCAAGGAACTGCTTGGCATTCTCCTTGCCCTGACCTATCTTGTCGTCTCCGTAGGTATACCAGCTGCCGCTTTTAGTGATCATATCGTACTTTACTGCAGCATCGAGCAGACTGCCGTGGTAACTGATTCCCTTCCCGAACATCAGGTCAATCTCTACCTTCCTGAATGGAGGAGCTACCTTATTCTTCACCACCTTGACCCGGATCCGGTTACCGATAGCTTCATCGGCACTCTTGGAGATAGTCTCGATACGACGGACTTCCAGGCGTACGGATGAATAGAACTTCAGAGCTTTACCTCCCGTTGTTGTCTCGGGATTGCCGAACATGACTCCAATCTTCATGCGGATCTGATTGATGAAAATCAGGCAGGTTTTCGATTTCGAGAGGATTCCGGTAAGTTTTCGCAGGGCCTGACTCATCAGGCGGGCTTGCAGTCCCATGTGGGAATCACCCATTTCTCCGTCTATTTCAGCCTGAGGTGTCAGCGCTGCCACGGAATCAATAACAATAATGTCTATGGCTCCGGAACGGACCAGGGATTCAGCAATCTCAAGGGCCTGTTCACCGGTATCAGGCTGTGAGATCCAGAGCTCCTGGATGTCTACACCTAGGTTGCGGGCATAGGCAGGATCAAGGGCATGCTCGGCATCGACGAAAGCAGCTATACCGCCGCTCTTCTGACACTCGGCTATCGCATGCAGGGCTAGCGTTGTCTTACCCGATGATTCCGGGCCGTAAATCTCGATTATCCTGCCCTTGGGGTATCCCCCTACACCAAGGGCCTCATCAAGCAGGATAGACCCTGAGGGGATGGCATCAATATCGATATGCAGAGATTCATCACCCATTTTCATCAGTGATCCCTTGCCGAACTGTTTCTCTATCTGCACTCTGGCTGCCTCAATTGCCTGAGCTTTCTGTGTAACATCAGTAATCTTCTGAAAACCTGAACTGGTACTCTTCTTCGCCATGATTCCTCCTATCCGACGCTTCATGGCAGTATGGCTGCTCTGCCTTCCCCGCGGATACATTCGCTGTATGTCGTACAGTATAACAGAAAAAGCAACTTTGATAATTCAATCTTGCTCCTATTCTCGATTTTTTACGGTATAGAGAAACGTTACCGGACCGTCATTCACGCTCTCGACTTCCATCATAGCCCCGAAGATGCCGGCAGCAGTAGGTACTTCTGTGGCAAGATTCTGCAGCATGTGATCATAGAGCCGTTGCGCTTGCTCTGGATCGGCGGCACCGTTGAAGGAGGGACGATTACCCTTGGTAACATCGGCACAGAGCGTGAACTGGCTAACAACCAGGATCCCCCCACCATGCTCGGTGATGTTACGGTTCATCTTTCCGTTTTTGTCCCGGAATATCCGGGCCTGCAGTATCTTTCTGGTCAGCATACCCGCCTGCAGTTCCGTGTCTTCACGTTCAACACCTACATAGAGCAGTATTCCGTACCCGATTTCTCCGGTTATGTTGCCGTCAACCCTGACAACTGCCCGTTGTACCCGCTGCACTACCCCTATCATGATATCTGCCGTTCTGATTTGAGTTCATTGATGAAACCGGCCGGATCATCGGAAGCGAAGAAGGCGCTCCCCGTTACTGCCGTATCAATTCCGGCGGCCTTGAGCGCCCCTATTGTCTCGGTATTCACACCGCCATCGACAGATATGAGGAAGGTGCTATCCGAGGCAGAACGCATGGCATGGAGCCGTCTGATCTTCTCGATACAGGACGGGATGATTTTCTGTCCGCCGAATCCAGGATTTACCGACATGACCAGCACAAGATCAAGTTCATCCAGCAGCTCGGAAAGCAGTTCCACCGGGGTTGAAGGGACTATAGATATACCGGTCTTGATACCACGGCTGTGAATATACTGAAGCGTGCGGTGCACATGCACAGAGGCCTCGAAATGGATGGTTATGGCATCAGATCCGGCATCGGCATACTCATCGATATACCGTTCAGGGGCATCGATCATCAGATGGGTGTCGAAGAAGAGGTCGGTGTGAGGACGCAAATCGGCAATTAATTTGGGACCGAAGGTAATATTCGGCACAAAGCAGCCATCCATGACGTCGAGGTGCACCCACTCTGCTCCGGATGATTCGATGCGCTTCACGGCGGCAGCCATGTTGGAGAAATCAGCCGAAAGAATTGAGGGAGCAATGCGTATTTTCTCATTTTTCATAACTATAGTAATATCAGAAAAAAATACTGTTAGCAATCGGTTGAAAGAATCTTGTTTTTACAGTATTTTTATGTAAGACGTATTTATTTCTTAAGCTTAAAGTTAGTATATGATTGCAAGCCTTTAATCAAGCATAATACGGAATTTGCACGACGATAACTCATTATTGTGATCTTTCAGTTCGCGGATGAGTTTGCAGAATTCCTGAAGCGGAGAAACGTATGATTGAGAAAATCAATGAAATGCTGAACGAGGAAAAATGGACAAGAGCAACCATCAACAGTTACTCTGTCACCAATTTTCATGAACTTGATGAACTGATCAACTCTGAAGTTCACAAAAATGACTGGATAAAGATCAAGGATCTGTGTGATGAACACCTGGTTCATACCAAAAACAGTATCATTTCGCTCTATATTTCCGGTATCATCTCCCTAGAAAAACATCTGATTGATGACTCAAACATCATTCAGCTCATCAATCTCTTCTATGACAACAGGAAGTGGACTATTGTTGAGTTTCTCTGTTCAAGGCTGCTTGAGTATGGAGAAAATGCCATTGCTCTGCGTGTGCTTGCCGAGTGTTACGATAATACCGGTCGCGAGGATGAGAAGTATGCTATCTGGGAACGACTGATCAAAGTTGATTACGATGAGGTAGATCTTATCAAGCATATCGCCGAGCGCTATGAAGTACTTGGTGATATCGAGACTGCTGTACTGCACTACAAGAAGGCCCTGCATCGCTATATCAACGTGAAGAACTACTCCCAGATCAAGGAGATATGGCAGAAGGTCCTCCAGTATGTCCCGGAAGATTACGACAACCAGATTAATTTCATCCATCGGGTTGCCAAAACGCTGAACAGGGACCGTGCTGCGCAGATGCTTGAGGGGATGTATGAAATCCAGTATACAAACGACAACTGGGAAAAATCGATCAGCATACTTAAGGAGATCCTGGAGTACCAGCCAGAGAATGCCGAAGCACGGGAACGTCTCATCAACTGCTATCGTCAGTACTATGCCGGCCACAGTAAGATTGAAGATTATATCGAGAAGACCAACCTTACTCAGGCGTATCGTGACATTAATGTTGCAATTGCAGATTTCGAGAAACATATCTCCTTTGACCAGGGTACCTTCGTACATCATAAATCCTGGGGTATCGGGCGCATCCAGAAGATACAGGAGGACTCCATCGTCATTGATTTCGTGAAGAAGCGGAATCATACCATGGCGCTGAAGATGGCAGTCAATGCCCTCAATGTGCTCAATAAAAACCATATCTGGGTAATAAAGAGCATCTTTCCCAAGGATAAGCTCAAGCAGAAGGTCAAGAGTGATGTGCTATGGACCCTGCGCACCGTGATTCAGAGTTTTGACAACTCGGCAAGCCTCAAGCAGATCAAGGCGGAGATTGTTCCCTCAATCCTCACAGCCAACGAATGGCTGTCATGGAATACCACGGCAAAAAAACTGCTTAAGACCGATCCCTACTTCGGAGTAAATCCGGAGACCACCGATGAATATTCAGTCAGGGAGACGCCTGTGACCTATGAGGAAAAAACCCTCAATATGTTCAAGGCTGAGAAAGATTTCAACCTGAAGGTAAAAATCCTGCGGGAGTTTCTGGAAAACAGTGATGTCGAGTCGGATTATTTCGGCGAGATGTTCTCCTATTTCACCAATATTGTCAAGAATTTCTCAATATTCACCGATGCGGTTATTACCAGTTTTCTCATCGTGAAGAAGCTTGTCAAATCGTATCCCTTCCTCAACCCGAAACTTGAGACAAACTTTCAGGAACTCATAGCAACGCTCCCAAGCATAGAGCAGACATTCAGCAACCTGCCAGATGCCGAGCTGAAGCGATCCTTCCTTGAAGAGATCTTTCTGACGGTCACGAACTGGGATGAGATATACAAGCAGCTGTTCCCCTACTATCTCAGT
>CAZSBC010000016.1:9739-29302 GCA_964605195.1 uncultured Spirochaetales bacterium
ATTCATCATTGATGAACTTGAGGACAAGGGAAAACATGAGATAGTCCTGCAAATCTTCAATGAAGCCTATGACCGCTATAAGGAGAGTCCCGATACGTTCCTCTGGCTGATCAAGAGCTATGACAGGGATTTCTGGGTTGATATAATCGGTCTGAGTTTTGAGAAGATACTTCTTGCCCTCCTCCATATGCTCGATATAGCCTACCGTTCCGTGAACAATAAACGCGATGTGGCTGCCAACCGCAAGATCGCCAAGACGATCAATGCTATTCTCTTCTCCGAACAGCATCTGCATACATACTTCCGGGAAAGCAGCATGGAATCCATCCAGCGGGTATACAGCCTGGTGAAGGATGTCGATGACCTTGATCCTGCTGTTCTGATTGAACTGAAACATATTATTATTGAACGCTTCCCCGATTTTGTCTTTTTTGGTGATGATTCGGACACCTCCACGACAGTTTCCGGCGGGCTGCTGGTGACCCAGGCCTCATATGAAGCCAAGCAGCTGGAGTTGCAGCACATTCTCGATATTGAGATCCCGCTGAATTCGCAGGAAATTGGTAAGGCAAGGATGCTCGGCGATCTCAAGGAGAATGCTGAGTACAAAGCCGGTAAAGAGAAGCAGGAACTTCTGAATATCGCAGTGGGCAAGCTGAAAACCGATCTCGAACGCGCCGTCATCGTGAGGAGTGCCGATATTAATGACAGCAAGATCGTCTACGGCACAGAGGTGCTGCTGAGAAACATCAAGACTGATACCGAGGAGAAGTATAGGATACTCGGACCGTGGGAATCGGAACCGGCAAAAAACATTATTTCCTACCTTGCACCGTTCGGGTCGAAGCTACTAAACCATCGGACGGGAGAGACAATCAAATTTATCATCAATGAGAGAGAATACGAATATGAAGTCAAGGAGATTACAGCTCTGGATCTGTAATCTGAGAACTTCAATCTGGTGAATGATCTGAATACAATTTGACCGGGTTTCAGTGCTCCATCGCTGTCCCGGTTTTTTTGCGTACCATAAAATCTACTCCCGAAAGGATGTAGCTCCCGATAATCAGTACAAGAGTTGCTATCCCGTACACCAGTAGAATGAACAGGTTTCGACCGGTTGCTCCTGTCTCATACCAGGGAGAAATATAGCGGGTTACCAGAGCCAGGGCTGTCCCGAGGGGGACATTGGCGGCAATGATTCTTACCAGATATCGCCATGCAAGCAGTGCCGAGGCTGCAGCGTGTAAACCTCTCAGCAACAGGGTACCCTGCACTACCGTTGCAATGAGATACCCGCAGGTGCTGCCTATACCGAATGCACGCACTCCTGCCCCGTAGTAGATGCTGAGAAGTGTTGCGGTTATATCCACTGCAGCATAGATGATGATAGCCAGCAGTGCATCTCTGGCCCGCTTCATTGCATACAGTGCCCGCTGCATATAGCTGAAAAGCCCTGCAAAAAACAGACTCGGGGCAAACCACTTCAGAGAAAGAGCTGTAAGACGGGCATCTTCAAGCGAGAATTCACCCCTCATTAGCAGGGTTGCTGCAAGAGGTTCGTTCAGAAAGAGGAGCAGCAGTGCTGAAGGTATCAGAAATGCGGCAATATAACCTGAACCCTGTTTCAGCACAGCTGAAAAGGTCTGAAGATCATTAGCTGCATGGGCTCTGCTCAATCGTGGAAAAAACACTGTTCCAACAGCACCGAAAAAGACCCCGAAGGGCATCTGCCAGAACACGATCGAATTTGAGAGAGCAGTTACTGCCCCAGCGGTTAGCCGGGTAGCCAGATAGAAAGAGATCTGCTGGGTAACTATCATGACAAGTGAGACTGAGAGTACCGGAGTAAAACCGGAGAGGAATTCACCAGTTCCTTTGGATCTTCCGGGAGCCATGAAAACGGGACGGTACCCTCTCCGCAGAAGGGGCGGAAGAAGCAGCAGCAGGTGCACCGTACCGCCTGCCAGCACTCCCCACCCTACAGCATACACATCGAGCGTTCCCGAGAAGAGCAGGATGCTTACAATAACTATCACCGAAAAGAGTAACGGTGCCGTAGCGGTAAGCAGGAAATGGCCATGACATTGGAGGACAGCCTGAAAAAGCGCTATGCAGGATATTGCAACAAGATAGATGGTAAAAAGCTTCAGCAGCATAGAACCTGAAGCGATCATATCAGGGCTGGTGAAATCCGAAAGAAAGCGGATGATACTAGCCGGGAAGAGAAAAACTGCTAGCAGCAGGGGAATGAGGAGCATCACCTGCAGGGTGAGCACCTGGGCAAAGAGTCTCTGGGCATAGTGGTGACCATTGTACCCTGCAGCAGCATCCCTGTGCAGCATTGTTGCAAATGAGGGGATGAAAGCTGATGAGAGGGCTCCTTCGGCAAGCAGTTTCCTGAAATTATTTGGTATGTTGAAGGTGAAATTTATGATATCGGCAGCATTGCCGGCGCCGTACACACTGGAGATGACCCCAATCCTGACAATGCCGAGCAGCCTTGAAGCAATTGTCGCGGCCATGACAATCAGGGAGTTCCTGCGGAGAGTCCCGCTATGTAGCTTGCCGGAGGGATTATTATGTTCTTCCTGCATGATATGTTTCCAGAAACTCCTTCTTGAAAGAGCTGAACCGCTGCTCCGCTATGCTCTGCCGTATCTCAGAGAGAAAGGTGTAGAGAAATGTTAGGTTATGCTCAGTTGCCAGCATGGGTCCGAGAATCTCCCTGCTCTTGAACAGATGCCGCAGATACCCACGGGAATAGGTACGGCAGGCTGTGCAGGTGCACCCCTCCTCTATGGGTCCCGTTGAGTGCTGGTGACGAACTTTCTTAAGGCTTATCATGCCCTCGCGGGTAAAGACGGCGCCATTGCGCGCAGTTCGCGTTGCAAATACGCAATCGAACAGATCTATACCCTGTTCGACAGCTTCAAGAATATATTCAGGGGTACCGATTCCCATTACATAGAGAGGTTTGTTTTTCGGCAGCTGTTCCACAGTGTATGAGAGCATCTCACTGAAGATATGAAAGGGTTCACCGACTGATAGCCCGCCTATGGCAATTCCGGGAAGATCGAGATCCGTGATGAAGCGAGCACTTTCCCGACGAAGATCCCGGTAGAAATTTCCCTGTACAATCGCGAAAAGGTTCCCGTTGTAGGTCTCCAGTGTTCTGCGATGGGCAACCGATCTCGCGGCCCAATGATGCGTAATCCTGAGTGCCTCTGCGGCCTCTTTCTGGGAGATTTCCGGAGGCGTGCAGACATCCAGGCACATGGCGATGTCGCTGTTGAACAGGGCTTGCGCATCAACGATGGCTTCCGGTGTAAGCTCATGGTAGGACCCATCGATGTGTGAACGGAACCTGACCCCTTCATCTGAGATCTTACGGAAGCCAGCCAGACTGAATATCTGGAAACCTCCGCTGTCGGTAAGTATGTTGTGTTTCCAGCTGCTGAACTCATGCAGGCTACCGTAGGTTTTTATGACATCGAGCCCAGGTCTCAGAAAGAGATGATAGGTGTTCCCCAGGATGAGGGTATATCCGATATCTTCAACTGTTTGGTGATGAAGGGCCTTTACCGTACCGTTCGTACCGACCGGCATGAAAGCCGGAGTCACAATATCACCATGCGGCAGACTGAGAGTTCCAACCCTTGCCAGTGTGGTACTGTCGAGTTGCTGGAGGGTAAATATATCTTCACTCATACATGTATCCCCTTATGTTCTCACGCTTCTCAGCAGCACGGTTCCGAAAGCTGTGAATAGCAGAAATGGAATAAGCACTCCCGCTAGCGGTGAAATGAACCCCTGTTTTGCAAGCAGAATCGAAACCATCGATACGACATAATAGAGTACCGTGAGTCCCAGACTTATCAGAATGCTGAACAGCAGAATATTCTTCTTGAATCGCCAGGCGAATGCACAGGAGATCATGATAACGACTAATGGAGTAAATGAAAAGGATAAACGTTCCAGCAGATCAATATAGAGAGAGCGATACTGGTTATAGTTCACTGATTCTATCCGTGAGAGCAGCAGTCTTGCCTCATCAAAGCGCAGGTTGGCGATCTCATCATCTGTGTTACGAAAGTATTCAGGCCTAAGATCGAGATCGGCACGCATCAGCGATTCATAGGCTGCTCTCGTGGTACCGTTCAGGAAGTCATATATGATTACATCGGAGAAATCCCACAACCTGCTGTCGGAATTGAACCTGGCAGTACTGGCCTCAATTCGCTGGCGAAGCCGGTTGTCACCATCAAGAATGAAAATAACTGGGTTTGTCAGGCGGGTGTCTTCATCATTATAGTACTTTGCATAGTAGATTATCCGGTACTCTCCACCCAGCTCCTCTGAAGTGATCCGGGAGGGAATCACAACCTGATTGTTGTTTGCACGGTTTGAGAATCCCAGCAGTTCGGCACTGTACTCCTCTTTCTCTTTGAAGGAATCAATCACGACCGATTCGGTGAATACCAGACTGATAAGGCTGACAACGGCTCCAATGAAAATGATGGGGACAATCAGGCGAAGAAAGGAGATCCCTGAGTTCAGCACGGAGATCAGTTCGTTCGCACCGTACATTGATGCGAGGAAATAGGTTACCGAAAAGAGCAGCGCCGGGCTGACGGCATAGGAAACTGCCTTTGGAATATAGAGCAAAGCCAATCGTAATATTGCGCCTATTGGCACATCGTATGAGATATAGGTAGTAATATTCGCGAAGAGATCAACCAGTTCCAGAATGAGCACAAAGCAGAGCAGAGAAACAAGGAAGAGTCGCAATACTTGCCCCGAAATATACTTCCAGAGAGTAGGTATCATGCACGCCTCCGCAATACAAGCAGCAGTATCCCTATCGCTCCAAAGAGCATGTTCGGGAGCCACATCAGCAAAAATGGAGGAAAGAGCGTCCGGGAACCGACGGTCTGCACACCGAAAAGCAAAAACCAGTAGACCGTAGAGACTACTACCCCCACTCCGAACCCGACAATCCTTCCATTCTTCAGACGAAAGGCTGAAAGCGGGAAGACAAAGAGTGCAAGTACTGTACACGCTGCAGGAAGTGCGCTCTTCTTGTAGAATTCTATCAGATAGAAATTTAGGCGCCTGTTCTGCGGTATATCCTCAAGGTACTGTTCGAATCTGCTGTTGGTTTTCTGGAGATCCTTGAGAGTATCATGCTCGGGAGCTGAGAAGTAGGCCGCAACCAGGTCATAGTAGAGGGAATGGCGGAATACCTCACGCTGCTCGGCCTGCAGCTGCTCATCCGCCCGCATGTCACGAATAGCCGCATATACATCACGAATACTCATATCATTTGGCGTTGTGCTCATGAAACTGTAGTTCACGTTCTGAAGGAGAATGTTATACTGCATTTCGAGCGCGGAGAAGCTGTCAAAGTCACCTGTAGCCTGACTTCTCGGATAGAATCCCGTAATGTCAGCCAGATTGATTGACAGCAAGCCATCCCTCTCTTCAGCGGCTTCTGCAGAAGCAGTGAAGGTAGCGGAGTCCGATGTTATCAGGGATACCCCTGATATACCCTGATCAATGATAATCAGGTCATCGACGGTATCATCCTCTATATCGCCGGCTATGAAAAAGGTGTTTCCGAACCTGGTAACACTGTTCTGGTGAAGCTCCAGATCGGGATTCCTGTAGAGTAGTTCCCGGTACAGCTCCTTGTATTTGATCGTACCGTAAGGCAGGAACATATCATTTAGCAGAAAGGATGAGATGGTGAGCAGCATGCTGATCACCAGTACCGGTGCGAGGATGCGGTAAAGAGAGATTCCCCCGGCCCGTAAGGCAAGGAGCTCATTTGAGGAGTTAAGCTGACCGATTGTCATGGAGGCGCCTGTGAGTGATGCGAACGGAAAGGTAAAGGAGAGAATAACCGGTATCGAGTAGAAGATTATCAACAGGACATCAACAAGCGAGACATTTGCAAGCAGGATGTTCTTGGCAATGACAAGCAGCTGGTTGACAAAGAAAATCGAGAAGAAAAAGGCAAAAGCTACAAGAAATGACAGAAGATACTCTTTTGAGACGAAGATATATAGCGTGTTGTATCTTCTGTTATCTTTCCTGTTCATGAAATACCGGTGGAACCGAATCCTCCCTCGCCCCGTGCTGTATCACTTATGCTGCCGGCAGCCCTGAAGAGTGAAGCGGTCGTGCGGGAGACTACCAGCTGGGCTATCCGCTCTTCATGGTTGACAGTAAAGGGCACGGAGCCGTGATTGATAAGAATGACCCGCACCTCTCCACGGTAATCGGAATCAATGGTACCCGGGGCATTTAAAACGGTCACACCATGTTTTGCTGCAAGCCCGGAACGAGGCCGGACCTGAACTTCATATCCATGGGGAATCTCCATCCTCAATCCGGTCGGAATCATGGTGTAGCCTCCCGGTTCAAGAGTTACTGATTTATCGGGAAGGTAGGCATATACGTCAGCTCCTGCTGCGCCGTCAGTGGCATAGGCAGGTAATCTGGCTCCAGGTTCCATAGTGGTGTTGATAGTTATGTCCGGTATGTGCATTGCATTCCCCCATAAAAAAAGCACCGGAAAGTCCTGACTAGATGTACAGAGTCGACTCCGGTGCTTTCACAGTTACTGCTGTAACATGCCTGGCATGTTACTCAGTCTCTTTTCCCAACTCAATCAGCGCATCGATATAACTTAAGTTCAGACGTCCCATGCGATCGATTTCGACCAGCTTGACAGGTATCTCCTGATTCTGCTTGAGAACATCGGAAACGTTGTTCACCCGCCGTTTTGCAAGCTTGGATATATGGCAAAGACCCTCCTTCCCGGGAAGTATCTCGATAAATGCACCGAAGTCCATGATTTTCTTCACAGTTCCCTGGTAGATCCTGCCCACTTCCGGCTCTTCAACAATGGATTTCACCAACTCAAGTGCATTCAGAGCTGAACTGGCACTCTTACCGTATATGGTAACCTTTCCATCGTTATCGATATTGATCTCCGCACCTGAGCGTTCAGCGATACTCTTGATGGTCTTTCCACCAGGGCCGATGACTGCGCCGATCTTCTCTTCATCTATCTTGTAGCTCTCAATTCTGGGAGCAAATTCAGATATCTCCTTTGAGGGCGCCTTAATGACAGCGTTCATGGTATTCAGGATATGGAGTCTGCCCCGTCTTGCCTGCTCAAGAGCTTTGCCCATCAGTTCGCGGCTGACATTGGAAATCTTGATATCCATCTGGAACGCGGTAATTCCGTCTTCAGTTCCGGCCACCTTGAAATCCATGTCACCGAGATGGTCCTCCTCGCCGAGGATATCACTCAGGACGACAGCCTTGTCTTCCGATGAGATCAAGCCCATGGCTATTCCGGCTACCGGTTTTTCCATGGTGACACCAGCCGAAAGCATTGAGAGCGAACCGCCGCACACTGAGGCCATTGAGGAAGAACCGTTCGATTCGAGTATTTCTGAAACTACACGGATCGTATAGGGAAAACTGTCCTTATCAGGCAGCATCGTTTCGAGGGCTCGCTGGGCAAGATGCCCGTGCCCGATCTCACGTCGTCCGGTTCCCATCCTGCCGCACTCACCCACAGAGAAGGGTGGAAAATTGTAGTGCAGCATGAACCGGGAGTAGCTCTTCTCACCGTCGATGTTGTCATGCATCTGCTCATCGTAGACAGTACCTAGGGTTGTTACCGCAAGACTCTGAGTCTCACCGCGGGTAAAGAGGGCACTGCCATGCGTGCGGGGCAGCAGGTCAATTTCACAGGTGATCGGTCGTATATCTTCCACACCGCGCCCGTCGGTCCGTACTCCCCTATCGAGGATGGATTTTCTGACGATCTCATACTCCATCTCTTCAAATAGATGGTCAAATTTCTTCATGTTGTCATCGTTCAGTACATCTGCAAACTTTTCGGCAGCGTCGCTTTTCACCTTTCTGATGGCTTTCCCGCGAATATGCTTCCCAAGCACGAAACAGGCCTCTTCCAGCAGCGGATAGGCAAAATCACGGATGGGTTTCAGGAAATCAGTATCAGCAGCAACTTCCGGCAACGGCAACTTCTTTACCTGTACTTTCGCAGCAAGTTCTTCCTGGGCAAGGCAGATATCGCGGATAACCGGCTGTGCAGCTTCAATAGCTTCAAGCAGCACCTCTTCACTGACCTGCTTTGCTCCCCCCTCAACCATAGTTATTCCCTCTTTGGTTCCAGATACCACGATATCAAGGGTGCTTTCAGCAAGCTGGTTAAACGTCGGGTTGATGATGAATTCTCCGTCTAGGTAACTGACCCTGACAGCTCCTACAGGACCATTGAAAGGTATGTCAGAAACAGCGACTGCGGCAAAGGCAGCTACCATCGCCACCATGTCAGGTGGATTTATCTGGTCTGCCGAAATTACAGTGGGTACTACCTGGATTTCTCTTCCGAAAGCCTTATGGAACAGTGGGCGCATAGGGCGGTCAATCAGTCGGCAGACAAGAATCTCCTTATCTTTCGGACGTCCTTCACGCTTCAGAAAACCGCCGGGAATCTTGCCGGCTGCATAATATTTCTCATTATACTCAACCTGCAGCGGGACATAATCAAGGCCAACAACCTCATTACTGCCTGCACAGGCGGTTGCAAGAACAGAACTCCCTGCATACGTTGCAAATACCGCACCGTTGGCCTGCTTGGCCATTTTCCCGGTTTCCAGTATAAGATCTTCATTTCCAATTTTTATTGTAACTCTTTCAATCATAATTTATTTCTTTTCCTTACACCCAGAAAGATTACTTTCTGAGGTTTAACTTTACAAGAAGCTCACGGTATTTTGTAATATCTGTATTCTTAAGATATCGCAGCAATCTTCTTCTCTGTCCGACCATCTTGAGCAGCCCTCGGCGGCTTGCATGGTCCTTGGCATTTATCTTGAAATGCTCCGTCAAATCCCTAATCCTGGCCGTTAACAGTGCAATCTGTACTTCAGTTGATCCGGTATCATTGGGATTAGCCCCAAACTCACTGATTATTTTCTGTTTAGCTTCTTTTGTCAGCGCCATTTGTTCAATTCTCCTTATCGTAAATTAACGCATGTTTGTATTCGTAACTCTGAAAACAGTGAACAGCATGTGTTGATTGCATGTTCAAGTTTTACAGATAGTTTCTTACCGTCGTGTTCCATGCTACCTGAAATCACTTCACGGTCATCCTGCACAGAGACAAGATAGACTCCCGGTGGCGGTAGGAGCTGTCCAATCTCGGTTGCATCTATGGTAAATTGCCCTATATCGTTTTTACAGTCGATATCGGACAAATCAATTGCATGCTCCCTGTCGAGCAGATGAGCGGCTGTTTCCATATCACCGGCTCGAATGCACTCGCGGATGTAGGAACTGCTTACACGCAAACCGTTCTCTTGTTTCAACTGATCAACAATCAGTATCTCCATCTGCGTTCCTGTAAAAAATTCACGAATCTTATCAGCAGTGAAACTTGCTCCGGCACCGCAACGAAAGTTGCTTCCGACAACCAGACGTGCTATTGTCAGATTTCCGGCAAGATACGTCATGAATTCTGTCCCTTGTAGTGTACTAAAATCAGTGGAAAAGTCAATGAGAACGACTACATCAACTCCATAGCTTTTAAGGTGCTCCAGTTTCTGGTTAAGGGTGAGAATGCATCCGCCGAAACTATCCGGATAGAGAATGGCCTTGGGATTGTCACGGAACGTGACGACTACTTTCTGGTGCTTGTCATCGGCAAATGCTGTATGCAGCAGCTTGACATGTCCTTTGTGAATACCGTCAAATACGCCGATGGTAACAGAAGAGGGATTTGTCTCTACACTCAGGTGCCTGTTGTGCTGCAACTCACCATAATCGACAACTACCAATTTTTACACTCCACTCCCCGCACTCGCACTGCTAGCAGTATATAACCGTTCGTTCAGCAGAAGTTGCGATCCGTTCCGTTCGTACCGCATTACACCAATCAATCGCTTCTCGTTGCCGGAGGTCAGTACAAGATACCCGTTATCTCTCGCAGGTAAATCGGCATCAGAGAGCGCCGGTGTCATGCCCTGCATATACTGTATAGCCTTTTCCGGTTCAATTGCAACATGAAAGAAACCCTCCATGTTGCGGAACAGTTCCCATCCCTGCAGGATCGAATCCTCAGAGAGAGCATCGGGTGCTGCAGCATCGTCAACTGAAAACGGACCTACAGCCGTACGTCGCAAATTTGTCACATGGGCTGCTGAATCGAGTGACCGACCAAGGTCTCGGGCAATGGAACGAATGTAGGTCCCTTTGGAACAACGAATTCTCAAGGTCAGATATGGTCTCTGCCAATCAAGAAGTGTGCATTCATGGACTGTTACCATTCTGCCTGGAATAGCAATATCGTGCCCCTGCCGTGCTTCTCGGTATGCCCGTTTTCCGTTGACATGCACCGCAGAATAACGTGGGGGTACCTGTTCGAAAGTACCTGTGAACTGCATGAGGGCCTTTTGCACTGCCTGCAGCTTAGGAACCGGTGCAGAAAGCACGATAGCGCCTTCTGGATCAAGCGTCTCCGTCTCTGCCCCGAATAGGAATTCGGCTATATAGGTTTTGTCAAGGGCAGTAAATGCAGCGTTCAGCTTGGTATAGCGACTTAGCAGGACAAGCATAAGCCCTGAAGCGAATTTGTCAAGTGTGCCTGTGTGGCCGACTCTCTTTCCGAAATTGCGCTTGATTGGATAGAGAGCCGAGAACGAGGTAACGTCGACGGGCTTGTCAACCATTACCATACCAAGCTTACTCATCGGTTTCCTGAAGCGAGTCGATCAATCTGTTTACCTCCATTCCATCGCGAATGGAGGTATCCTTGTGAAAGATAAGATGAGGGGTGTTGCGGGTTTTCAGCCGCCTTGACAGCTTTTTCTGAATGAATCCTGCTGCACTGTTAAGGGCAGCAACAGATCGATCAAGCTGTTCAACACTTTCAAACGAAGATACAGAGATGTTGGCATGGGCAGAATCGGGTGAAATCTTCACCGAGTGTATGGAGACAAATTTACTCAGTCCAGGATTCTTGATCTCGTCATGCATGATGAGGAGGCTGATCAGCTCAGCAATCTGTGATTCAAGTCTGTGGCGTATAATCTCATTCATGTTGTCTACAGCTTCTTGGCAATTTCAACCGTCTTGAATATTTCCAGGATATCACCTACCCGTACATCCTGATAGGAATCGACACTGATACCACATTCAAATCCCTCGGCAACCTCTTTCGCATCATCCTTAAAGCGTTTCAGCGAAGTAACCTTACCGGTATATACCTCAACACTATCTCTGATGATATGTACCAGGGCATTACGGGTAACCTTGCCTTCAAGCACATAGGATCCGGCAATCAGGCCCACTTTTGGAACCTTGAAGATATCACGCACCTCTACCTTCCCAATGAGCTCCTCGCGAATCTCCGGTGAGAGCATACCCTCCAGGGCATCCCGCATATCATCAACAGCGTCATAGATGATATTGTATTTGCGGATATCGATCTTTTCCCGGTCAGCAAGCAGTTTTGCCTTCGGTGTCGGGCGTACGTTGAACCCGATGACGATAGCGTTGGAAGCGGTTGCCAGGTTGATATCATCCTCTATGATTGCTCCGGCTGAAGCACGTATAACGGTCAGTCGGATCTCACTCGTGGAAAGCTTCTCGAGGGCCGACTGCAGTGCTTCGACAGAACCGTGTACATCACCCTTAATAATTACCTTCAATTCCTGAATTTCACCATCCTGGATGGAATCAAAGAGGTTGTCCAGCGTAACCTTCTTGACATTGCTGGCTTCACCCTGTCGTTCAAGCTCCTGCCGCTTTGTACCAATCTGCCGGGCCTGCCGGTCTGACTCAGTCACCTGGAAGGGAGCTCCGGCATTTGGGATGCCTGTAAAGCCAAGAATTTCCACTGGGGTGGAAGGTCCTGCTGTATCAACTTTATTCCCGTTATCATTGAACATAGCCCGTACCTTCCCAGGGTACACACCAGCTACAAAGGGATCGCCAATATTGAGGGTTCCCTTCTGAATAATAACGGTGGATACGATACCACGACCATGATCGACCTTAGACTCAATAATCCTTCCTTCGGCCCTGCAGTCGTAGTTGGCTTGCAGTTCGAGCATCTCAGACTGCAACAGGATCATATCAAGCAGATCGGTAATCCCGGTTCGCTTCAGGGCTGAAATTTCACAGTATAGCGTGGATCCGCCCCAGTCTTCCGGAAGCAGGTCATACTCGGAAAGCTGCTGTTTCACACGTTCGGGGTTGGCTTCCGGCAGATCAACTTTATTGATGGCCACTATGATCGGCACACCAGCTTCCTTGGCATGATCTATGGCCTCTTTGGTCTGCGGCATGACCCCGTCATTTGCGGCAACTACCAGTATTACAATATCTGTGACTTGGGCACCTCTGGCACGCATCAGCGTGAATGCCGAGTGTCCGGGAGTGTCCAGAAAGACGATATCACCATGCTCTCCAGCAACCTTATAGGCACCGATATGCTGGGTGATCCCTCCAAATTCTCCGTCGACCACATTGGTTTCACGGATGGCATCAAGCAGCTTGGTCTTACCGTGATCAACATGGCCCATGACCGTCACGATCGGAGGACGGTGCTGCATATGGGCATCTTCGGCATCAACATTGGTAATGAGGGTCTCCTCGTACAGTGAGATGACATTGACTGAGCAGCCATACTCCTCAGCAATAATCTGGGCTGTATCGGAGTCAATCTGCTGATTTATCGTCACCATCATCCCCATACCCATCAGTTTACCGATCAGCTCGGAGGCCTTGAGATTCATCTTCTTGGCAAGTTCTGAGACTGTAATGACATCCATGATATCGATCTTCTTCGGTACCGGATTTGCCTTCGCTACACTCTTCTTCTTGATCTGGAAGTCTTTTTCTTCATTGATATGCTTTTTCTTCAGATAATCACGGGCATGCTTGCCCTTCTTCTGTTTGAAGACCTTCTTAACAGTCTTCTGATTACCTTCCGCTTCAGGAGGAACAGGTGCACCGCCAGCAGGTGGTTTCCTGAATCCGGTGGGGCGCTGGCCCTGAGGTGCCCGGAATCGGGTACCACCGGCACCACGCGGTGCTCCTCCCGGAGTCGGCTGATCACGACGGGGAAACCGTGCTGTCTTGTCACTGTCACCAACCGGCGGACGACGGCTGGGTCTGGTATCACCAGCTACAGGTTTACCGTGCAGGATCCCAACCCGGGTACCGGAGGGCTTTTTCTTCGTTTCAAACGTTTTGGTGGTACTGCGGTTTCTGATAGCACTTTCCCGGTTGAATCCAGTTTTATGGCTGTATGTGGCCTTATGAACCTTCTCACGGGGCTTATCAGTATCGACGTTTTTCTTCGGTTCAGAATCTTCTTGGGGGCTACCAGATTCCCTGGAATCATGCTCCTTACGAGGAGCACGGGTCTCCTTTTTCGCTTCCACAGCAGGAACATCTGGCTTTGTATCCGCTGTATGTTCCTCTGACTTTACAGGAGCAACCGGTTTATGATCACTCTTGGGAACGGATGCGGTCGTCTGTGTTTCAGCTTCTGAGGCAACCGGCTCTGTCTCGCTGACTTTTTGCTTTTCAATTATCTCAGATACAGGTGTTGTCGGTTCCTTCTTCTTCACAAGAACCTTTTTCTTCTTGACAACTACTACACGCTTCTTTTCAACAGGTTTCTCTCCTGCCCCAGCCTTTTTCGGAGCTGTTTTAGCATGTTTAATGAGGGTTGTCTTAGGTTTTTCAGCCTGTTTTTCTTCTGCCATAGTTATTCCTGATCTATTCCTCTGTTTCGTCACTCTCTTCAAAACTCAGACCAACACCGCAATTCGGGCATGCTGTCATATCTTCAGTCAGCGGGTGACCGCATTCGGGGCATTCAAAGGTGTCTTCGTACTCTTCCTCTTCCTGCTCTTCAGCTATCTCTTCGAACTCTGACTCTTGCGGCTGGTAATCCCCTTCATCAGGTATCAGCTCTTCAGGTTCTTCCTCGACAATATCAACATATTCATTCATGACAGCATTAAGCTTTTCAACAGCTTCCTCGGTCAATCCTTCAATATTTTCAAGCTCATTGTCAGAGAGGTTAATATAATCCTCTATGCTAACCACACCGCTGTTCTCCAATATGGATACCACCGCAGTGTCAGCTTCGGGCAGATCGGAAATATTGACAATCTCATCAATATCATCAGAAAACAGCGCATTAAGCTCGCGTTTTGAATCCTGCATGATATCCATTTCCATAAACTGCTCTTCGGTTTTGACATCAATGCTCCAGTCAGCCAAACGGTTGGCCAGACGGACATTCAAGCCCTGCTTACCGATAGCCAGGGAAAGCTGGCTTTCGGCAACAATTGCCAGTGCAGTTCTCTTTCCCTCGTCAAGAATATAGACCTGTTTCACCTCTGCAGGCGAAAGGGCATTCTTGATGAAGAGGAACGGATCCGTCTCATACTTGAGTACATCTATCTTCTCCCCTTCAAGCTCTCTTACAATAGTCTGTATCCGTACTCCTTTCAACCCGACACAAGCACCGACAGGATCGATATCGTCACGATTTGAATATACTGCCAGTTTGGTTCTATACCCTGGTTCCCGGACAATCTTGAAAATCTCAATGGTATGATCATACAGTTCCGGAACCTCAAGTTCAAACAACCGCTTGACAAAATCGGTATGAGTCCGTGACAGCACAATCCTGATTCCGTATCCGTTGGTATTTTTCTCTACACTCTGGATGAGGGTCTTGACCCTGTCGTTTCTCCGGTACACCTCACGTGGTGACTGAAAGCGCTTCGGGAGAATACCCTCGGTCTTTCCCAGATCAATAAACACATCTCCATTCTTTTCACGCTGAAAATATCCGATGACCAGCTCGCCCTCTTTACCCTTGAATTCAGAGTAGAGCGTATCCTTCTGAATCTCCCTCAGGGTCTGTTTGGCCTTCTGCTTGGCACTCTGAACTGCAATACGATCAAAACTCTTCGGATCAATCTCTATCAGCAGTTCATCACCTACTTCACACTGGTCGTTCAATTCCAGGGCTTCAGCAAGACTAATTTCCAGAACATCATCATCGACCTCTTCAACAATTACCTTTCTGGCAAAAAGCGTTACTTCATCACCGTCATTATCAAATTTAACTACGGCATTTTCATTTGTACCGTATTTTCTCTTGTATGCAGCAAAAAGGAACTCTTCAATAGTCTGAAGAACAAGCTCCTCCGACACGCCTCTGTCACTGACAAGACTTCTTATAGCAGCACTCAATCCTGTGGCCATTTACTGCTTCTCCTCCCAACGAAATTCAAGTTTTGCTTTACGTATATCAATGTCCTCTCTGACAATCATCTCGGAATCGGTGCGCAACCACACTCTTCGCAATTCAGACTTTTCGATTATTGCTGAAATCCAGTCATCAGAGCCCTCGCACAGCACCCGTACCCGTTTACCGGTAAAGAGGTGAAATTCATGGAAATCTTTGAAACTTCTCTGCAAACCAGGCGTAGAGACCTCAAGGTTGACATCCTTCCCACCGGGATGCAGCACCGAAATACGCGGCTCCACCAGCTTATGCACTCTGGCACAATCATCTATTGTGGCAGAATGACCAGGAGTGGTAATGACAATCCGCACCTGCACAGATGCATGCTGTTCCTGTTGAAAGGCATCAACAAGCAGGAGGTGTAACTGTTCAATCAGCGGGTTCAGCTCCAGATAGAGAGCATCTTCCCGTACACTGTTCTTCATTCGATAATACCACAAAAAAGGAGCCGGCACTTGCGACTCCCCAATTCAAAAAATCTAGGAATGTGATTTATATATATCAATAAACTGACTATAAGTCAATGCATTGCCAGTGAAATAGTTCCACAAACAGATATGCCTGCAATGGCCAGGAGGTCTGCTGCTGATGAGAGCGTCGCCCCAGTGGAGCGAATATCATCGACAATGAAAATGGAATAACCACTCAGCTCTTGATGCAGCAAGGCCTCAATTTCACGGGTATCAATGGAAAATATCGAGTGAGAATTGCTGTAGCGCTGCTTTCGAAGCAGAGATTTCTGATTCCGGGCCCGTCGTGAATGCCGCAATAGACGGAATACCGGCACATCTGCCAATAATGGTTCCTGTAGAACTGCTTCCATCTGGTCCCATCCACGCCTGCGTACATTGGCAGGATGTCCGGGAACAGGGACCATACATGGATTATCTAAGTTTCGAGCAATACCGGAGAGGGCTATGGCAAACAGGCCAGCAATCTGTCTGTAGCCCTGAAATTTGTAGGCATGCATAAGCTCCCGGACAATCCCGCCATAAAAAAAACAGGCATGGTGCCCCACAGCAACCCGTGTACATGCAGTACAGCTACTGCTGCCGATGACAGGCAACCCACAGCTGCAGAAGTGTGAGAAGCGTACTTCAAGGCGTGAGAAGTGCAGTTTGTCTGCGCAATTTGCACAAATAATCTCTTTGTCTGAAATGAACCCGCATAGTATGCAATAACGACTGAGTAGCTGCATACAATATATTACTGCGAAAGGGCCTAGAAGAGTTCAATTTCTCTCTTTCATATCCAACAATCGGTAGAGAAACTCAAGTGCTTCCCGAGGGGTGATATTGTCGATATCGATCACATCAAGCATCTGCATGATGCGTGCAGCCACATCGTCATCCGGTTTGAACTGCTCACCAAAGAGGGGCTCTTCCTCCACAAAGAGCTCCTGCAACTCTGCCTGCACATCAGCCTTTTCATGTTGCACATGCAGTTTCTGGTACTCCTCAGCCATGCGGACAACCTTTGCAGGTACTCCGGCAAGCCTGGCAACATGCAGCCCGTATGATGAAGGGCTGGAACCGCGCAGGACACGGTTCCTGAAAACGATCTTACCTTCCCGGTCATCAACTTCAAGGAACAGCTGCTGCAGCCCTTTGTCTGCGAAAAGGGTAAGTTCATGGTAATGCGTGGCAAAGAGGGTCTTTGCACGGAGCGAGAGCAACTGCTTCATCACGGCAAATGCTATGGCTGCCCCATCTTCAGAGCTGGTGCCCCTACCGACTTCATCCATGATAACAAGTGAATTTGGGGTAGCATGCCGCAGAATGAAGGCTGTCTCGATCATTTCGACGAGAAAGGTCGACTCCCCACGGGCAAGATTATCCGTTGCCCCCACTCTGCAGAAAAGACGATCCTGGACATCCATGATGACCGTATCGGCAGGAACGTAGGCCCCCATCTGCGCCATGACGACTATCATGGCATTCTGTCGGAGAAATGTGGACTTACCGGACATGTTGGGTCCGGTGATCAGGGCGAAGGTGCCGTTAGATGGAGAGAACTCAAGCGAGTTGGGTACAAACTCCCCAGGAGGAATATGCTGTTCTACGACCGGATGACGTCCATTGATGATCTGCAGGGCAGCAGATGCCTCAAATACCGGTTTGGTATAGCCATACCGTACTGCCGAGTGTGCAAACGACTGAAACAGATCAATCTCTGCGGTAACAGCTCCAGCTGTTCTGATGCTATTGCCAGCTTCATACACCTGCTGCATCAGAAGATCATAGAGGGAGCGTTCCAGTGATTCAGCCTCATCGGTTGCCATGAGGATTCGGCGTTCAATGCGTATCAGCTCTTCAGTGGTAAAGCGTTCCCCGTTTACTAGCGTCTGCTTACGGATAAAGGATTCGGGAACGCTGGAGCTGTGTGTTTTCGAAACCTCGATGAAGTATCCGAGAATCTTGTTCTGTTTGATCTTTATCTTGGGGATACCGGTCTCTGTGCTGAGTGCATCACGATATGCCCGGATCACGGTCTCACTCTCATCCTTGAAGGAGCGGGCCTCATCAAGATCTTTATTGAATCCGTCCCGGATAACCCTGCCCTCGGCAAACGGTCCAGAAACCTGCTCGTGGATTGCATCAATCAGTATCTCAGCAAGGGCAAAGAGCGCATCAAGCTCTTCCCTGGAGAACCTGCGGAGAAAGTAGGATGTGATCGTCTCATGCAGGGAGCTGACGGTATACACGGCTGAAAGCGAGTGGCCGATTGAAAGCAGATCACGCGGCAGGGCTTTTCGGAGCGCGACCCGCGAGCTGAGTCGCTCAAGATCCAGAATTCCGGAAATCTCTTTGCGGATACGGTTATGCAGCAACTGATCGTGATAGAAGAGGTCCACATAGAGCTGTCGCGCCTCAATCTGTTGGCGAGATGATAGCGGAGTAAGTATCCACCGCTTCAGCAGCCGATTGCCGGCAGCAGTTCTGGTATCTCGTATGGCTGAGTACAGCGTATAGGCATCGCCGCCATCCTGCAGATTGCGAACCAGTTCAAGATTCTTCTGTGATGATTCATCAATCACCAGTAAATCGGTCTCATTCTCAAGATTCAGAGTTGTGATATGAGCAAGCAGCTGTTTGGAAGTGTGCTGCAGATAGGTCATGAGTATGCCCGCAGAATGGAGCACGGGGTTAGTCCGTTCAATCCCGAACTGCTTTAGCGAAGCGCTGTTGAAGTGCTCCCTGAGTACCCGTTCTGCCTCAGCCGGGTCGAACTGCCAGTCGGGGAAACGCGTTATCATCGTGTTGCAGTTGTCAACTGCAAGCTTGAATGAAGCATTCTCAAAATATTCAGACTCCTGAATAAGCATTTCAGCAGGCTGCAGGCGTGCTACAGTTCTCCGCAGAGCGGTGAACCCGTTGTCCATCTCTACACTTTTCAGGGTGAATTCACCGGTAGACACATCGGCAAAGGAGAGCGATATTACCCGCTCCTTTGTAAGGATTGCGACAGATAGGATATAGTTATTTGCCGAAGAAGGCAGCAGATCTTCATCAACGACGGTACCCGGAGTGAGGATCTGGGTAACTTCACGTTTCACGATCCCCTTACCAGCTTCCGGGAGGGTTACCTGTTCACAGATTGCGACTTTTTTCCCCGCCATCAGCAGCCGTTTCACATAGTTCTTGGCTGCATGAAAGGGAATACCGCACATTGGAATGCTGTTCCGAGCAGTAAGCGTCAGGTTGAGAATACTAGAAGCTTCCCTGGCATCATCATGAAACATCTCATAAAAATCACCAAGACGGAAGAACAGAATCTCTTCCTGATAGCGGCTCTTGATCTCCTGGTACTGTTTCATCATCGGGGTTTCACTCATCCGCAGCACCTGCTCAGTTGCTAGTAGAGAGTTGTAGTAATGGCAAGAACCAGCTTGAATCCGGATTCACTGTCCGCAGGATCAGCAAGAATCTCACCCGGAACCCAGTGGAAGTTCAGGGAATCATCAAAGTAGAAATTCTTTGTGAGATAGAGACCCAACGGGAATCCCGGAATTGCCAGTCTGATGCCTGCTCCGGTTCCGAAATAGAAATCACTGGCATTGAGGGACGATACATCCTCAAGGTTACTCTTGTACCCGGTTGCGCTGGCATAGATCTCCCCCCAGAGAATTTTCTCAGCTATGGGAACACTGAGTTCTATCATATTGTCCCACAGAAATT
>CAZSBC010000017.1:0-29135 GCA_964605195.1 uncultured Spirochaetales bacterium
ATTAATTTAAGATATGTTAAATTATAGGAATAAGGATGTCAAGGAAAAATTACTGTTTTTCTCATTTTTTCCAAAAAAATGAGACTGCCCGAAGGCAGTCCCGAAATACTGCAGTAGCTATACGATGCAGCAGCAGTTACAGATTTATCCCGAACGAGATCATTATCCGTGGGAAATTTGGTCCGTACTCCTTGAGATAAAGCACCCCATCCTGGGGAAAAGTATCGGTGGCAGCAAAAAGGACGGCATCCCTGATCAGCCGTGCCGGAACGGTTGCCGCAACATCAACCTGGGCAAACAGCGCCTTTACCCCTGCCCCAAAGGATACCTCTCCCCGATCAAGGGCAATAATATCCTGATTCATGATATGCATTATGGGACCGGTGAGATACTGCTTGTACCCGGCCCGCAGATCGACCTGAGCTAGTTCCCCTATATGGATACCTACCTCTGTGCCGAGATTGAGGAAGCGCTGGTAATCATCGCCGATATTCTTCAGGTCGGCACTGATCAGCAGGTTGAAGAAGGGTTCGCGGCCGGTAACTTTCTGCATGCTTGGATCGAAGGATATTCCGATATTAGCCGTTCGGGCTGCCGCTTCAAGCATTGCCCTGAAATCATTCTTCAGCCCACCCTGCTCATCAACCACTATCCCCAGGATACTGTCGACATAAGCCCCGACAGTGAGCCCGCCGAGGACATACATGCCGCCAACTCCCATCTCAATATGGTCCTCAAGGGTTGCGTCAACGGCTATGGCATCGTCGATAAAAATCTCGATGAGCGACTCCTGGACGGAAGGGCTGAGCCCAAACGAGTTCACATACTGCTCAAAATCGATATAAGAGTCCGTAGGCAGACCGAAACGTGTCCGCGACTCCCTGAAATACTTCAGGTTTGCGCCAAGGGAAAGGCGTCCGAACCCGAAACCCATACCGGCTATCAGCCCGCTTCGTTTGGCTATCTCGAACCCGTACTCCATATAAGTGCCCGATGCTTCAGGATACTCGATCATAGCAGGCTTCACCACGACCCCACCAAGCATACCGATACCAAAACCGTTATTGGCAAATGAGATATTAGGGGTGAAGCGCAGTTGGTCAACTCCCGTATTCAGCCCATCCAGCAGGGGAATCAGACCATCGTACCAGCTCCGCATGGCTTCAATACCATCCCAGCTGTTTTCGAAGCCGTATGAGACAAGGTCAACCGGAACTCCCCCGGCCATGACAGTACCGTCAGCAATCTGAAGGTCCCAGAGATTGAAATCGCTGAAGTCATAGGTAGCCATGTCCACCAGGTTTGCATTTGTATCGACAAGCATGGTCATACCGACATTCAGGTCGGCTCCATCGAGAAAGACCAGTCCGGCGGGATTGTAGAAGAGTGCATCGGCATCATCGGCAACAGCAGTGAACGCCCCGCCCATTGCCATCACCCGGGCATCATTGGCACGGATGGCCGGAAGCGGCAGCGGCGGCTCCGGCACTATCGCCCAAAGTATCGATACGGTAAGACAGATCAGTACTGTCAGTAACACTAGCTTTTTCATACTATTCTCCTGAATGTTTCAATTATTCCTAGAATATAATCAATGGGGGGACAGGAAAGTTTCAATTCTCTCCTCAATTTTACGTAATACACAAGCTCGTACTTCCCGACAGGATCATTGAGACGTATCTTTCAGTATACAGCCAAATCGGCTGGAAAGAAAGGCTGCTGCGCTCGGATTCTCTCCGGGCAGCACTCTAGACACACCCCTCTTTTACCGTATCACCGGGGGTGAATCTATGCATGGCCGGTCAAATTGTATATAGTTTGCCTATGCCACCAGAGGGAAACCTGTCATGCAGAATAGTTCTGCATGAACACATAAAGACACAAAGGGGTTACTTATGGAGAAAACAACACAACTAGCCAATGCCGTACGTATTCTCAGTATGGATGGAGTTCAGAAAGCCAATTCAGGCCATCCCGGGGCACCGATGGGAATGGCTGACATGGCCGAAGTGCTCTGGAGAAGGAATCTCAGGCACAACCCGTCTAACCCGCAATGGGCTGACAGAGATCGATTCGTTCTGTCTAACGGTCATGCCTCCATGCTGCTCTATTCACTGCTGCATCTCACCGGCTACGATCTGCCGCTTGAGCAGCTGAAACAGTTCCGTCAGCTGCATGCCGGTACTGCCGGTCACCCGGAATATGGTATGGTTCCCGGAATCGAGACGACAACCGGCCCGCTTGGCCAGGGGATAGCCAATGCTGTCGGCATGGCACTTGCCGAGAAAGTACTTGCCGCACATTTCAACCGGGACGGTTTTCCGGTTATCGATCACTACACCTATGCCTTCACCGGGGACGGCTGCCTCATGGAGGGTGTTTCCCATGAGGCCTGCTCCCTGGCAGGGACTCTTGGTCTGGGCAAACTGATCCTCTTCTACGACAACAATGGGATATCGATCGACGGGGAGGTGGAAGGCTGGTTCACCGATGATACCAGTGCCCGCTTCGGGGCCTACAACTGGCAGGTCATCGACAATGTGGACGGACACGATCCTGCAGCAATACAGCGTGCAATCGATGAGGCCAAAGGGGATTCCAGCCGTCCTGCGATCATAAGCTGCAAGACAAGAATTGGGTACGGTTCACCGGGCAAGGAGGGAACGGAGAGTTGTCACGGTGCCCCTCTCGGGGAAGAAGAGGTCGCCCTGACACGAAAAGCCCTCGGATGGGAGTATGATGAACCTTTCTTCATCCCGCAGGATATCTATGCTGCCTGGGATCAGAGGGAGAAGGGGGCTGCTGCCGAAGCTGCCTGGAATGCTCTAATGGAGAAATATGCCGCTACCTATCCTGAGCTTGCAGCCGAGCTTGATGCCAGGCTGAAGGCGCAGCTGCCGGCTGGCTGGGAACAGGAGATTGATACCTACATTGCAGAGCTACAGGAGGTGGGAGAGAAGGTTGCCTCCCGGAAGGCCTCCCAGAATACACTGCAGGTACTCGGACCCATCCTGCCTGCTCTCATCGGCGGTTCAGCCGACCTGGCTCCCTCCAACCTCACAAAATGGAAGGGTTCGGTGGCCGTAACTGCGAAATCTGCCGGCGGAAACTATATCCATTACGGAGTCCGGGAGTTTGGCATGACTGCCATAACAAACGGTCTTGCCCTGCATGGGGGATTCATACCGTACAGTGCCACCTTCCTCATATTCATGGAATATGCTAGAAATGCTGTCAGAATGGCCTCCCTGATGGGGCTGCAGAACATATTCGTCTACACGCACGACTCGATCGGCCTCGGCGAGGATGGACCGACCCACCAGCCGGTAGAGCAGACCGCATCATTGCGGGGCACACCGGGAATGACAACCTGGCGTCCGGCAGATTCCGTCGAGACTGCTATTGCGTGGAAAGCGGCCATAGCGAAGACTGAAGGGCCAACCAGCCTGATTCTCAGCCGCCAGGGGCTCTCCGTGCTGCCCCGCAGCGAAGCCCAGGTTGCTGAAATCGTAAGGGGAGCATATACCCTCTGGGAAAACGGACCAAAGCCGGATTACATCGTGATCGCAACCGGATCGGAAGTGGAACTGGCCCTGAAGGCAGCAAAAAAATTCGGGGAAGCCGGCAACACCATCCGGGTGGTATCAATGCCCTCTCCGGAACAGTTTGAACGACAGTCACCGCAGTACAGGGAATCGGTACTCCCAGCCCATGTGACCAGGCGTCTGGCTGTGGAGGCTGCCCATGCTGATTACTGGTATAAGTATACCGGTCTGCAGGGCAGGATCATCGGCATGCGGAGCTTTGGGGAATCGGCCCCAGCCGGAGAGCTATTCAAGCTCTTCGGGTTTACCGAGGATGCCATTCTCTCTGCCCTGTCAGAACTCTGACAGGACAACCGCGAATATTAAGAAATCTTAATCCAACATGCCCCGTATCATTACGGGGCATGTTTTATGCTGTCTGCATCATAGAAAAAAAGAAACAGTTAGATAGGAAAGAGGTTCAATATGATTGGGAAAAGAGGCTTGAAAACCGGGCGAACCATAGTTCAGGTATTCTTCTTTGTACTGGTTCTCCTTATTTCTCTTGGTCATTTACTGGAGGAGTATGCTATCACCATACCGCTGCTGGGGGGAGTATCACTGCATGCCGTCTGTCCGTTCGGCGGAGTTGTCACAATCTACCAGTACATCGTCTCCGGCACATTCGTTCAGAAAATCCATGAATCGGCGTTTATCCTGATGCTGCTTGTACTTGCAACAGCAGTACTGTTCGGACCGGTCTTCTGCGGCTGGGTCTGCCCCTTCGGGTCGGTTCAGGAGTGGATGGGCAAACTGGGACGGAAACTGTTCAGGAAAAAGTTCAACCGAATGATTTCGCATAGCATCGACAGAATTCTGCGGTACCTGCGGTATGCAGTCCTTATCTGGGTGGTGGTGGTCACCGCCTACTCGGCTAAACTCTTCTTCAGTGATTACGATCCCTATTTTACTCTGTTCAACCTCTGGAGTGATGAGCTGGCCCTCTCCGGGGTGATCATCCTGGCTGTCGTACTGCTGCTCTCGCTTGTGATCGAACGCCCTTTCTGCAAGTACGCCTGCCCATACGGGGCAGTGCTTGGAATTACCAACACCTTCAGGATCTTCCAAATCCGCAGGAAAGCAAAAACATGCATCAACTGCAACCGGTGCAGCAACGTCTGCCCAATGAATATCGATGTTGCCAACAAGGGTACTGTCCGCGATCACCAATGCATCTCCTGCTATGTCTGCACCTCCGATGCAGCCTGCCCGGTAGAGGATACGGTAATCGTGACAACGCCATACAAGGATCCCTCACAGGAGGTTACACGTGAAGATTAAACCGATCTATGCTGCCCTGGCGTCAGTTGCAATTATCTTTATCGGAATCAGCATCACAAAACTGACAGGCGACTGGGTAACCGAAAGTGAAAAGATCCCGATCCGGATTGCAAAAGGAGAACTGGCCGGTATGTATGACCCGGCAGACATCAGGGGCTCCTACACCATCGGTGACGTGTCAGCAAGTTTCCCGGTCACGGCAGAAGCACTGGCAGCAGCCTTTGCCCTGGAAAGCGTCGAAGGGGAACCGGGGAGCATCCGGCTGAATGAGCTGGAGACATACTACGGAGAGATTGAGGGTGCCGACGGGACAGTCATCGGTGAAATCGGGACAGACAGTGTCAGATGGTTCGTCTCGCTTATCATGGAGTTCGATTACATTCCTGAGGAGACTACTCTGCTGCTCTCGCCTGCCGTAGCATACATCCAGAATCTCGGGCTCTATGACGCCGAGGAAATACGCATCCTGCGGGAGCATGCCATATCGCCGGCCGAAGCGTTGCAGGATGCCGAAAACACCGAGAAAGCAGCTGTCCATGATGAAACCGCGAGCGCAAACATGATCAAGGGTAATACCACCTTTGCCGATCTCTACAGCATGGGAATCACCAGGGAGGACTTCATTGAGATCACCGGCATAGAGCCGGGGGGTAGAACCCTGCTCATCCGTGATTACCTCTCCTCCAACGGGTTGGAGTTCGGAACGGTAAAGGCGGCGCTGCAGACTCTTGTAGATGCCAGATTGTAATTTGGCACCGCTACCATCATACGAGTAAAATCAGCTCTTTCAGAGAGCAAGTTTCAGGATGCTCAGTACGTCCTGCCGCTTCAGTTTGACGAAGCTACCCTTGGTGATGGTATCGCCTTCGGTAGCTTTGTCAGCCATCTCCTCGAGCCGTGACGCATCGATGCCCACCCCGGGAAGCGTGGTGGCGAGACCAAGAGAGTGGAGGAATTCCTCAAACCTCCTGATTCCGGCCAGGGCTGTCTCTTCCTTCGAGAAGAATGTCTGTTCAACATTCCAGACCCGCACAGCCCACTGGACAAAGCGATCGGTATCATGACGGTAGTTGTACTTCATCCAGGCGGGAAAGACCACGGCCAGTCCAGCCCCATGGGCTATGTCATATATTCCACTCAGTTCGTGCTCAATATCATGGGAGGCCCAGTCCTCTTCCCTGCCCATGCCGAAGAGGTTGTTGTGGGCAACGGTTCCCGACCACATGATCTCTGCCCAGGCATCATAATCCTGCGTGTCAGCCAGCACCTTCGGACCATACTCTATGATGTTCTTCATATTCCCCTCAAGGAGACGGTCAGAGATACCCACTGGTTGGGAGTTGGTGAAGTAGCGTTCCAGAAGATGTGCCATCATATCAGCGATACCGCAGGAGACCTGAAACTCGGGGAGTGTGAATGCAAGCTCGGGGTTCAGGATGGAGAATACCGGGTAGAGAAGTTCTGAGCCGTAGGGCCGTTTGAGGTCCCCGTCTTCGTTGGTGATGACGCTTCCGTGACTTGACTCGCTGCCCGCAGCAGGAAGGGTGAGGATAGTTGCCACCGGGACCCGGGTATCGGCCTTCGCCTTTCCGGTATAGAAATCCCATACATCCCCGTCATACCCAACTCCGATAGATATAGCTTTGGCAGAATCTATGACAGAACCTCCTCCCACGGCAAGGATCAGGTCAACCCGCTCCTCCCGGCAGAGCTTGATGCCTTCACGGACAAGGCTGAGCCTGGGATTTGGCTTCACTCCCCCGAGTTCCACTATGCGGATACCTGCTTCGGTAAGGGAGGCTGCAACGCGGTCATAGAGACCGGTCCTCTTTATTGATCCGCCCCCGTAATGCAGCAGCACGGTGCTGCCGTAAACTGAAGCCTCAGTTCCCACTTCCGCCTCACGGCCCTTTCCGAATAGAATCTTTGTTGAATTTATAAAGGTAAAATTATCCATATCTCTCTGCTCCTATTATTTCTGCTGCTCCAGGGCAGCTGCCAAGGTTTCGCTGACCTCTTCCAGCCAATGCTTTCGTTGCTTTTCGTCACTTATCATGATGATGGAGAAGTGCTTGCGCACGACATCTTCAATCCCGCAGAAACCAAAGACACACCGTTTCCAGAGGGTGTCGAGCGGGTCGCGGAAATAGTCCCGCTCCGTCGCTTCATCGGTATCACCGGTGGTGAACACCACTGCCGTCTTTCCGGTAAGCAGTCCTGTCACCGTTCCCACCTTACCCGGTTCGCCTTCATACTCATAGGCAGTTCCGGGGCGGAACACCCTGTCAATCCAGCCCTTCAGCACTGCAGGGGGCTGCCCCCACCAGTTGGGGTGGACTATGACGATCCCGTCGGCCTCTGTCACTTCCCGGCAGTAGGCTGCAAGCCCCTCATCAAGGATCGCCTCGCGTGGAATCTCCTCCTGTGCCAGCAGGGGGGAGAACGGCTCACGATAGAGATCGTGGAATATGACTATATGCCCGGCGGTCTCAAGAAAGGAGACGGCCTGCCGGGCAATGGCATAGTTGAAACTGTCGACACTTGGTGTCGCAACAGTGACTATGAATTTCATCTTCTGCTCCGGATTGGTATAGAGATAGCATGCAGCTGTCTCTGCATACAAACATAGTGACAGAAACCGGGAAAATCAAGTATTTCCGGGATGATTGAGCAGAGTGGCAAGCCAACTGTTCAGACCGGCACTGGCAGCAGCAGGAGCTTCCAGCGTTGAGAGATGACCGCAGCTCTCAATGAGAGTGAAGATAGCCTGTGGCTGTACTGCATGCATATGGACTTGCCGATCGAGCGGGCAGAGCTGGTCATCCCTGCCGGCCAGGATCTGCACAGGTCCGGGAAATCTTTTCAGGGCTTCGGTATTATCTCTTCGCCCGGAGAGTGCGGCGGCATGCCTGATCAGGGCATCGGTCCCGCACGTTTTTGCCATAGCAACGATCAGCTCTCTGAGCGCTGTATCCGAGTGCCTATTGGGATGGAGCATCTTTGGGATAACGCTGCGCTGCAGGGGCCCTGCGTACCCCTCCCGGCAGATCTCGGCAACAAGCCGATTCCTGGCATCGGTTGCCTGGGGGGTGTCGGCAAGGGCATTGGAATCCATCAGTGATATCCCGCGTATCCGCTCGGGCACCTGCCTGATGATCTCCAGGGCAACGATCCCACCCATGGAGAGCCCGACAAGCACGCTTCCGTCAACGCCTCCGGATGCGATGATGCTTTCCGCTATCGCTTCAATGCTATCTTCTGCCGGCAGGGGCACATACACCGGTGAGAAACCGGTCGGCAGCGTGTCCATTACGGAGCTGAAGAGACGTTCGTCACAGAGATACCCGGGAAGGAAACTGACTTGCATCGCTATCAGACCATTTCTGGTTTCGTGGGATTGCTGCCATGCACAAAGCAGTAGGTCACGCTATCCCCCCTCATTCCCCTCAGGGAGAAGCCGGTACCCTGGGGAAGGTCAAAGGTGTCACCTGGAGTCAGTACCATTGGGGGTACTGAACTGTCATCAAACGCGAGTTCCACATCCCCGGAGAACTGCTGCAACACCTGCTTCTCCCGGCGGCGGTGTAGGGGAACACTGCGGCCTGCGGATGTTCCGTAGCCATATATGCATACTCCGTCTCTGCTTCTGATATCGAAATCCTCATCAGCATCCGGATCTCCGCTGATATTGTACTGGGTAAAACCGGCCTCAGGACTGAAGGGTTCTCCCGGCTGGCGGTTCTCGGCGAGGCTGACAAACCGCAGCATCTCCTCAGCCGAGAAATCGTTATAGGCCTCCGCCTCCCTGCGGGACATCGGCTGGAAGAGCTTGCTTTCATTGGGGACAGTCTCCCCTGCAGCAGTATCCACCAGGGTCTTGTCCCAGAGGAGGTAGAGTCCGTGCTTCCTGCCCTCCAGCAGTACATCCGGGTGCCACTCTATACCTCCCCCGGCATTCTGACCGCCGAGAACGACAAAGACAAACCCGTAGACATCCCCGACAACCTCAAATCCACGGAAACAGCGAACCGGCACCGACAGCACATCCCCGGGATGAAGCGTGACCTCATGATCTCCGTGGGCTCCCCAGAAGAAGCGGAAAGAACCCTTGAATACCATGAAGATCTCGGCCGTGAAATGGCTGTGCAGCGAGTTGAGAATCCCCGGCGGCTGCCCGGCAGCGCCTACATGGAAGCCTGTCACCTCCCGGATATGGATCGGCTGGGCAGGGTTCTCGGCCACCCCCTTGCCGATGATGCAGAAGTTTTCCTTTAAATGGCTGCCTGGTGTGCGGGCATCAACAAAGGCCGACTTCCCCGGCATAAGCTCACTATAGCGTACAAGTTTGCTGTTTGGATCGAACATAGCTCCTCCTGAGCAGAGTATACCATTGATTGACTGCGTATTCAAACACAATTCCACACCATGCTCTTTACTGAAGATCTTCATGGACGTTATTTCAAATATCTACCCGGGACGCGGTAAAGAGCAGCACAACGAAGCATACGGATGCAATGATCAGGGACATGGTTCCGATCCCGACGGCATCGGCCAGCACTCCCCCGATCCACGGACCGATAAAAATCCCGGCGGAGTAGAGCGACTGATGGAACCCGAGAGCGCTTGAGCGCCTGTTCTGCTCGACCTTGGATATACTGTAGCCAATAAAACTTGACTGCAGAAAACCGAAGCCCAGACCGCTGATGATGCCTGAGGCTGCCAGAATTCCTATCGATGCCCCCCAGGCAGTACCGAGATTGCCCAGTGAGAAACAGATAGCAGCAGCAAATACTCTCTGCCTCACTGATACCCGGGAGCTTAATCTGGAATTGAGGTAGTTGCTGAGGGTAAAGGCAGCAAGATGCAGGCTGAATATGATGCTGATATCGATATCCCCAGCCCCAAGTTCCCGGGCCTGTACCGGGAGAAAGCTCAGAATAACGGCCCACAGGGCTATCATTGCTATGCCGTGGCCTATGGTGGCAACCACCACCTCTCTTCTTCCGAACACACTGAGGGTATCGGAAAATGACATCGTCCAGGGCTTCTCCCTGGGAATGTGCATGGTTAAGAGGATGATCAGCGCAACAGCCGAAGAGCCTGATGAAATATAGAAGACCGCTTCCGGTCCTCCTGCCTCGTTGATGAAGCCGGTGAGCAGTGTCGAAAGGGACTTGCCCACTCCGTTGGCAATCGTGATCAGTGCAGACGCAGCTACAACCCGGCTGCGGGGGAAGAGGGAGGTGAAGAGCGTGACAAGGATTACCCATGCTGCCGCGCCGATACCGGTGAGGGTGCGTGCAACCATCAGGACAGGGACTGAATTACCATAGAGCAGCATCAGCGGTCCGATGCCCATGGCAATAAAACAGAAGATCAGGATGGCTTTGCGTCGACCGGTTCGGTCAGAGAATATTCCGGCAGGAATCCGGACAGTCAGCTGCGCAAACCCGTACATGGAAAGAATCAGCCCTACTGTGGCAAGCGAGTCTATTTTTCCCTTGAGAAAGAGCGGTAATGTCGGCAGATAGACAAAAAGAGAGAACCAGAGCAGTACCGAGATGATAAACAGTTCAATGATCTGTCTCTTCTCACTTCCTCTCGACTGTACCATATGCTGCTGTACTCCTGCTGATTCTGTAATGAACCCGGCAAACTGATCCGTTCAGTTGCTGATAAGTATACCATACTGCAATTCAGCCACCTTGGACAGCATCTATTGCCTGCCGGTGATTCATACGACGGGAAGAGTAAATAAATATTTATCGATAAATAACGTTTAGCTCATATTTATAGTAATAATTTACCATATATTTCAATTTATTTGATATTTTTCTACACAATACGCAATTTTTATGCTACTATTGATGCTGTACATGTATTTCACCTATGATAGAGACAGGAGACAGATATGGCTCAGACGACAATGCTAGACCCGACTGTTATGAAAGATTGGGAAATTGCCCAGGCCTGCGAACCTTCCATGAAATCAATCCATGAAATCGCAGCTAAAATGGGGATAGAACCGCACGAACTCTTTCCATACGGCCACTATACCGGGAAAGTTGACTATATGAAGGTACTTGACCGGCTGAAAGAGAGACCTGACGGCAAGTACATCGATATCACGGCTATAACGCCCACTCCGCTTGGAGAGGGTAAGTCAACGACGACAATGGGGCTTGTTCAGGGACTCGGATATCTTGGCGAGAAGGTTTCGGGTGCTATCAGGCAGCCTTCCGGCGGACCAACCTTCAACATCAAGGGTTCTGCTGCCGGGGGCGGCCTCTCCCAGTGCATTCCCCTCACCGACTTCAGCCTGGGGCTCACCGGTGATATTGACGCCATCACCAGTGCCCACAACCTTGCAATGGTGGCTGTCACCAGCAGAATACAGCATGAGTTCAACTACTCCGATGCCTTTCTGGCAAAGAAGGGGTTAACCAGGCTCGATATTGACCCCTACAACCCGGCAATCGGATGGGCAATCGACTTCAGTGCCCAGGCGCTGCGGGAGATCATCATCGGTATAGGGGGTAAGATGGACGGATTCATGATGCGTAGCGGCTTCCAGATTACCGTCTCATCCGAAATCATGGCGATACTCTCGGTGGCCAGCGATCTTGCCGATATGCGCAGCCGAATGGAGAAGATGGTGGTCGCCTACAACAGGAAGGGACAATCGATCACGGCCGGAGACCTGGAAGTGGCCGGAGCCATGACTGCTATAATGGCCAAGGCCATCAATCCAAACCTCATGCAGACCCTGGAAGGGCAGCCGATTCTTGTGCATGCCGGCCCCTTTGCAAATATAGCAATTGGCCAGTCTTCAATCATCGCCGATAAAATCGGCCTGAAGCTCTCAGATTACCATGTCACGGAGAGCGGATTTGGGGCCGATATCGGATTCGAGAAATTCTGGAATCTCAAGTGCCGTTCCAGCGCTCTTGTCCCCGACTGTGCCGTGATAGTGGCAACCGTGCGTGCCCTGAAGATGCACGGGGGCGGACCGGCAGTTCGCCCCGGCCGGAAGCTTGACGATGTCTACTCCGATTCCCATCCCGAACTTGTGGAATCGGGCCTCGGTAACCTGATGGCCCATATCGAGACAGTCAGGAAGAGCGGTGTTGTTCCCGTTGTCTGCATCAACCATTTCTATACCGATTCCGAAGAGGAGATTCAGGTTATCCGGAAGGCTGTTGAAGCGACAGGAACCCGAGTCGCTGTCAGCAGACACTGGCTGTACGGCGGCTCGGGAGCCGTGGAGCTGGCTGAGGCAGTGAAAGATGCCTGTGAAGAAAAGGTCAATTTCTCATTCCTCTATGAGGAGAGCACACCGGTACGTGAACGAATCCATCGTATTGCGACTGAAATCTACGGTGCCGCCGATGTATCCTACTCGGAGACAGCCGATGCCAAACTGCGTGCCCTTGAGGAGTCCGGTAATATTGATGATCTGGGTACCTGCATGGTGAAGACCCAGCTCAGCCTCTCTCACGACCCCGACCTGAAGGGTCGACCGACCGGATGGGTACTGCCTATCAGGGATGTTCTTGAGTACCGCGGAGCAGGCTTTCTCGTACCTGTGGCCGGAGATATCAAGCTGATGCCCGGAACAGCCTCGAACCCGGCCTTCCGGAACATCGATATAGACCCGGATACGGGCAAGGTGACCGGTCTGTTCTAGAGATCGCAAAAGGGGTGCATACATGTGTTGTATGCACCCCTGAATTTCTCTATCGTTAATACCAACTTACAACGGAATGCTTCCGTGTTTCTTTGCCGGAAGGGCATCATCCTTGTTGAACAGGGTATCCAGGCTCCTGATAAGCACCTTGCGTGTCTCCGCGGGATCGATGACTGCATCAATATATCCCTTCTCGGCAGCGCGGTAGGGGTGGGAGAATTCTCGCTGGTACTCCTGCTCTTTCTCGGCCATGAACTTATCAACATCCTTGGCCTTCTTTGACTCACCTCTGAAGACGATCTCGGCAGCCCCCTTCGCTCCCATCACGGCAATTTCAGCCTCCGGCCATGCAAAGACATAGTCGGCCCGCAGGTGACGGCTGTTCATGACAATATAGGCACCACCATAGGCCTTACGCATGATGACTGTGATCTTGGGCACGGTAGCCTCGGCAAAGGCATAGAGCAGCTTGGCCCCGTTGCGTATGATCCCGTTGTGCTCCTGATCGGTTCCGGGCATGAATCCCGGGACATCCTCAAGCACCAGGAGAGGGATATTGAAGGCATCGCACATCCTGACGAACCGGGCCCCCTTGATGGAGGCGTCGATATCGAGTACCCCTGCCATATATGCCGGCTGGTTGGCAACCATACCCACAGAGTGCCCGTTCATCCGGCAGAATCCGATCACAATGCTCTTGCCGTAGTCTGCCGAGATCTCATAGAAAGATCCTTTGTCAACCACGGAGTTGATCACTTCACGGACCTCATAGGGCTTCTTGACATTGTCGGGCATCAGTGTACGCAGTTCCGGACAGGACCGGTCGGCTGCATCGTTTGTCTGGTAGTAGGGAGGTCGTGACTTATTGCTCTGCGGCATATAGGAGAGCAGTGTTCTGATAGTCTTCAGCGCCTGTTCCTCATCCTCGGCAACGAACTGGGCAACCCCGCTCTTCTGGGTGTGCACTGCAGCGCCGCCTAGCTCCTCAACGCTGACATCCTCATGGATGATCTCCTTGACCACCTTCGGGCCGGTAATGAACATGTAGCTGTTCTTACGGGTCATGATGATAAAATCCTGGATAGCCGGTGAATAGACTGCTCCGCCTGCACAGGGACCGAGAATGGCCGTTATCTGCGGGACCACCCCCGAAGCCATGACATTGCGGTAGAAAATCTCACCGTATCCCGCGAGGGCATCAATCCCTTCCTGGATCCGGGCTCCCCCGGAATCATTGAGACCGATCACCGGTACTCCGGCAGTGACTGCCATATCCATCACCTTGCAGATCTTCTCCGCATGTGTCCTGGAAAGTGACCCGCCCACAACGGTAAAATCCTGAGCATAGAGGAAGACTGTGCGCCCCCCGATGGAGGCACTGCCCGTGACGACCCCGTCACCGGGAAACTTCATCTTATCCATGCCGAAGTCGCTGCAGCTGTGCTGCTTGAACATGTCAAATTCCTGAAAGGAGCCCGCATCAACCAATTTATCGATTCGTTCGCGCGCAGTGAGTTTTCCCTTCTTGTGCTGAGCCTCAATACGCTTTTCGCCGCCTCCCAGCCTGGCCTGCTTCTGCCTCCCGAGCAGCTCCTGCTCGGCAGTCAAACTGACATCTTTCTTTTCCACAACAGGTCTCCTTAATTGTTCTGCTGCATAGTAGCATGAGGCGAATCTATTATCAAGTTGAGAAACATCCCCGGCAGGGTGTTACGATGTTACTTGCTGGTGCTGCCGGGGATGTGGGAAAAGGTACTATGAGTAATCTTCCTGCATCACCTCGGCCCCGAAGAGCTCTTCATCAGAAGGCTGGGTACTGGCAATGGGATAGGAGACCCAGGTCATGTTCAGCAGGTGCTTCCAGGTAATATTCTCGCTGGTGCTGTTCCCGCCCCAGGTACCGCAGCCGAGTGACATGGTCATCGGCATACCGTTGGTCCACGCACCGCTGTTGGCCAGGCACTGGGGCTGGTTGATCATGATCCGGGAAATCTTCACCGTCTCAGCCAGCTTCTCGACACGGGAGCGGAGCTCGGTATGAATCCCGCAGGAGTGTCCGGGTCCCGACCAGGCGGTGATATCATTCACCATCCTGACTGCATCATCAAAGTCCGACCAGCGGTAGAGGGTGGTCACAACCGAGAGCTTCTCTTCAGAGAAGCGAAACCCTTCCCCTATACCGCTCTCCTCCACCATGAGGAACGTCTTGCCTGCGGGAAGGTCTATCCCGGCAATACCTGCAATCTTTTCGGCCGGCTGAGCGACGATATCACGGTTCAGGTGCCCGTCAACCCAGAGGGCGGCATGCAGCTTCGGCTTCTCATCAGCAGTAACAAGGTATCCCCCGACCTTCTCCATTTCGGCAATGAGCTTGTCATAGATGGTATTCTGGATCAGGCAGGAGTTCTCGGTAGAGCAGCTGGTGGCATTGTCGAAGGTTTTCGAACGCATGATCTTATCGGCCACGGCAGCCAGGTCGGCAGTGTCATCCACAATGGTCACGGCATTGCCCGCCCCGACGCCCAGGGCCGGCCTTCCGCTGCTGTAGGCAGCCTTCACCATCCCGGTTCCGCCGGTAGCCATGATCAGGTCGCACTGCTGCATCAGCTCCTGGCTGGCCTCAAGGGAGAGTTCCTCCACAATCTGGATAAGATCCTGAGGCATGTTCATCCTGGCGAGCACCCTGCGCATCTGGTCCACCGCCATCTTTCCCGTCTTCCTTGCCCGGGGATGGGGTGCCATGATAATGGCGTTTCTTGTCTTAACCGCACTTATACCCTTGCAGAACGGTGTCGCTTCCGGGTTTGTGCAGGGGATGAGAGCCCCGATGACTCCAACTGGCTTGGCAAACTTGACCAGACCCCTTTCCGTATCCTCTTCAACAATCCCAACGGTCTTTGCATCCTTGCAGTCCCGCCAGGTACCTTTGATCTTTGTCATCAGCTTGGCATACTTGCTCGGTTCATTCCCCAGCTGAGACTCCTCCACCGCCACCTTGGCGAGCTTCCTGGCAAAATCTTCCTGCACACCTGCCCAAGCCATCCGTGCGCAAACATCATCCACCTCTTTCTGGGTGGCAAACTCAATTTCGGCCTGTGCCCGTCTGGCTTTCTCGATCAGGCCTGCTATATACTTTTTAGCCGTATCAGACATGGTATGTTTCACTCCTCAATAATTGTTTATGCGTCCGGATTCGGGATCATCAGGTCCCTGATTATCTGCAGCAGCTGGTCATATCCGCCGATGAAACCGCGCAGCGTTCTTGCAGTTGCCCCGTACAGATCGAAATCCTCAACGGCAATACCCTCGGGTTCGTAGGCTTTCCTGAAGTCCTCTAACTTGTCAAGCAGCTGTTCCACAACATCGGAATCAAGCGGCTCATCTGTGGTGTCACGGATCGCTACATCGGAGGCATTATAGCGTTTCTGCCACTTATAGGGGATCGTATGGATAATATCACCTCCCATCAGCTCCGACCAGTGCAACTGCGAGCGGTAGGCGGCAACCAGCAGTTTTGCCCGGTAACCGCGTTCCCGGAATATCTTGACAGCCTTTTTCATGACGGCTACCCCAGCCAGATCAAGGTATGCCGGGTTGATGATGATGCCCTCCTTTTCGGCGACAATCTTCAGCCAGTCATCAAGGCGGCCGACCATGATGGTGCATACCGGGGTCATGGAGGCGGTGTCAAGTCCCTCGGCATCTCGCCGCTTCAGCCCCTTCTCAACCGCCTCGCCTGCTGCCAGGGCCTGGGGAAGGGTAAAACATACCGTTGAGTTGATATTCACGCCCCGGTAAGTCGCCTCCTCAAAGGCCTTGATTCCAGCTGCCGTACAGGGCATCTTCACCTGCATGTTCGGGGCAAGCTGGCTGAACTTGACAGCCTGCTCGACCATTGCTTCGGTATTTCGGTAGTATTTTGCATTCGTCTGAATGGAGATCCTTCCCTTGGCACCCTTCTCACGCTCAAATACCGGTGCCAGCAGTTCGGCCCCCTTGATCGCCATCTCCTCGATAACCTGCCATGCCACCTCATCCTCGGTGAAGGTGGGATTTCCGCCAATGATCTCAAGGATCCTGTCCTTCCAGAGATGCAGCTCCTTCTTCAATACATTATATACGATCACGGGATTTGTCGTTGCCCCGACAGCTCCGTTTGAGATCGCATATTCAAGCTCCTCGATTGAACAGGAGTCATTCCAGTAGTCGGTTCTGGTTGAGTCAACCATCTGCTTCAGGGGAGTTTTTTCAGCCATACAGTACCATCCTTACAAAGTGTTTGTTTTGTCTGATATTATGATATTTATTCCGGTTTGTAAAGAAGAAACTCCGTGAATTACGGAAAATTCTCCGTGAATTACAGATGGTCTATTCCTTCACGCCTTTTTGTCTGATTGTATGATATTCAAGGTGTTCGCATTGACAGGCAACGTGCCGACCGGATACTATTCCTCCATGAGCAAGATAAACATCCGCCAGAAAACTGTTGTCGAACAGGTGATGGCCCAGATCAAGTCCCTGATCGCCTCAGGGGCTTACAAACCAGGCGACAAAATACCCACCGAAATGGAGATGGCCGAGAATTTCGGTGTCGGACGATCCTCCATCCGGGAAGCCGTCAAGATCTTCAATTATCTCGGGGTGCTGGAATCGAAGACCGCCAAGGGAACCTATGTGCAGGAGCGGTCCCATATCTCGAGTGAAGCGCTTACCTGGTCACTGCTGCTTGGCAACGAGGAGCTTGAGGAGATGATAGACCTTCGGGGCGCCATAGAGTTGTGGAGTATCATCGCGCTCACCAAGCGGAATGCCGCCGGTCTTTTACCGGCGAGAAAGACAGTAGCCGATCTGAAAGAGATTGTTGCCGGCATGGAACAGGCCGTTGCCGAAGGCACCTATGAAGAGCTGATTGATGCCGATTTCCAGTTCCATCTCACGATAATTACCTCTCAGGAGAATGCCCAGTTCTCTTCGCTCTACCAGACACTGCGCTCATTCCTCTATGGGGAAATGCGGGAATCACAGGACACCTACTCAAACCCTGCCCTCATCCCATCTGAGCACAACGAGATCGTTCGAGCCATAGAATCGGGCGACCTCATGACGGTTCTCCATACCTATACCGGTCACATAGTTAACACGAAACAGCGGATCATGGAGAATATGCAGCACTGCGGTCGTGTATGAGCAGGGCAGCTGAAGTCTGTCCGCTCTGCGACAGCACCAACACAACCCCGCTGGAGAATACCGGCGAGCTTCTCTACCATGCATGCATAGAGTGCCGGCTTGTCTATCTTGCCCCGGAGCATCTGCTCTCTCCCGAGGAGGAGCTGAAACGCTACCGGCTGCACACTAACTCGCCTGATGAGACGGGATACAGAAACTTCCTCCTACGGTTCTTCACCCCTTTCTCCCTGCTACTCCCACCGGGAGCGCAGGGGCTGGAGTTCGGCTGCGGCCCCGGTCCTGTGCTGGCCGGGATGTTCCGTGAGGCCGGCTTCGGAATCAGGCTCTATGATCCCTTCTTCTTTCCCGATACAACTGCCCTTGTGCAGCGGTACGATTTCATCTCCGCAACCGAAGTCGTGGAACACTTCCACCGGCCCCGATACTCCTGGGATCTGCTCTTCTCGCTGCTGCAGCCGGGGGGGTATCTGGGGATCATGACGAAGTGTCTCACCGGGGAAACGGACTTCCCGACATGGTATTACCGTCGTGAGGAGACGCATGTGGCATTCTACAGAGCGGAGACCTTCAGCTGGATCGCAGAGAGATGGGGGGCCCGGCTCTCGGTTCTTGACAGATCGGGGGATGTGATCGCCTTTCAGATGACATGATGCCGCAACCCTACTTCAGCCGCCTGACGATCTGTTCGGCATATGACGGATTACGGTACATGACATCCATGCAGCAATCCTGAGCCTGCTGAAGCATGCGGGTTTCATCAAAATTGAGGAACTCCCCATCCTGGAATACAATCTCTCCATTGATGATTGTCATAGCCGCAGGCTGGTGAATACCGACCTTCACCGGCAGTGAAGCCGGATCATGCATCGTTCCGACATAGTCCAAACGGTTCACATCAATGAGAAACATATCGGCAGCCATTCCCGGAGCCAGAGCCCCGATATCATTGCGACCGAGCAGCTGCGCTCCCCCTGCAGAGGCCATGTAGAGAAAGTCGGCCGGATCAGGGACGGGAAAATCTCGCTGCCCGGCAGTATGGCACTGCAGCATATATCCCATCCGCAGCGATTCGAGCAGGTTCGAGTTGTCATTGGAAGCCTGTCCGTCACATCCGATCCCCAGGGGAACCCCCTTTGCAAACATCATGGGTATATCGGGAACTCTGAAGCCGCCAAGGAAGATCGGTGCCGGGCAGTGCGCCAAGCCCGTACCCGTCTCTGCCATGATGTTGATCTCCTCTTGCCGGAGGTCCCATCCGTGGGCATACCAGACATCCGAACCGATAAATCCGATCCGCCGGCACCACTCAAGGGTTCTCATGCCGTAACGTTCCTGCATGGCTGCATCCTCCCCCTCACCAAGATGGGTGTGCATGCGGATTCCGCGGTTGCGTGAGAACTTCACTGTCTCCTCAAAGGTCTCCCGGGTGCAGTTGATCGGCTGACAGGGAGACAGTACGATCTGCTTCATGGAGAACCTGCCGGGATCATGATAGGCGGAGATCAGCCGGTCGCAGTCGGCCAGGAAGGTGTCGGTGTCTTCAATCAAGGCCTCCGGCAGGGGGCTGCCCTCCTCCCTTGAAAGAGTATTGGCTCCCCGTCCTGCATGGAAGCGCATACCAATAAGCCCGGCTGCCTCCATCTGCCGGTCAACCAGATGCAGCCCGGCACCGGCCGGATAGCAGTACTGATGGTCAAAGGCGGTCGTACAGCCGTGCCTGACCAGCTCTGCCATGGAGATCAGGGCAGTATAGAAAATGGCATCGGATGTAAAACCGCAGAAGAAGGGGTAAATCGTCTCTATCCACTCCAGGACATTCATGCTCGTCCAATCAAGCCAGGGGTTATTGCGTACGAAGGCCTGAAAGAAGTGGTGGTGTGTGTTGACCAGGCCGGGATAGACGTACTTTCCGTGGCCGTCCACAATCTCATAAGTGCCAAACCGCAGCTCCCTGGAGAGGTTCCTTCCAATTTTCTTCACCATGGGCCCTTCAATCAGCAGATCGGCATCATAGAAGACGCGCTGATCCCTGCTGCCGGTAATTATTGCCGAGGCCTCTTTTATCAATATCGTACCCATGCCGTATCTCCCTCAGTGCTGGATTGGCTGACAGCAACTCAGTATATCATGAATATGTCCGGTTTTTTACCCTCAAGTTAAAATGTTCCTGGCAGAGAAGAAATTCACTTGAAAAACCCGGATTCCCGGGAAAAAATTATCATGCATACCCACTTCCATGCTATAATTGAATCTGCGCTCTGTACTATCCAAATGCGTAAAAGGGGGTCTGTTATCTGATGAAAGGCGATCGAATCATGCAGCTCGAACTACTGCTGCTGTCGCATCCAGAGGGAATGCGCAGAGCTGAGATTGCCCGAAGGATCGGCGTACACCGCTCCACTGTCGGCCGATATATTGATGAGCTGAAGAGGCATATGGATATCACCGAGGATAAGTATCTGATAAAGCTCTCCAATAAAGACAATATGGATATGATGAAACTCAGCATCTATGAGAGTCTGGCCTTCAATCTCTCAGCCGAGATGCTGGCATCGCACGGCGAATTCCAGAACCCGCATCTTGCGTCGGGTTTGCGGAAGATCGCAGGCAACATGAGGGCCTATGCCCCTACCATAAGCCAGAATATCGACGCGGCAGCAGAAGCCATTGAGACGAGTACCATCCAGAAGAATTCTCAGTACACGCATGTGCTGGAAATCCTCATAGACGCATGGGTCTCTGGTAAGATTGTTCGGATCAACCATATTGACGGCACAGAGAAGGATGAGATGGAGTTTGCCCCGTACTTCATCGGATTCAGAGAGGAGAGCGATGGGAGGAAGCCCATCAGTGTTACCGGGAGGCTGCGCCATACAGCAGAGATCGTCACTGTTGATATCCAGAATATCACCGATGCCGTCATCCTCGATGAAATCTACACCATCCCCGACAACCTCAAACCCTTCACAAAACCACGTACAGGTGAGCACTACGGGGGCATTGATATGATCCCCCTGAAACTGAAGCTCAGCGAGCGCTCTGCCCTCAACTCATTCAACATGCTCTACAGAGAACATATAAATGTCTACAGCGATGATTTTGGACAGCTCTACTGTGACATGCTAGTTGAGAACTCCATCGAACTGATCCTGCGACTTGTCCAGTGCGGGGTTGCCGTGGAAATCATCGAACCGGTACGATTCCGGAATAAATTCATCAATACTTTGAACAGCATCCTGGAACTGTATCAGAACCGGGACTAATGCAATATACATGTTAGGAGGAGAATAATGGCAAGTATCAAAGGAACAAGAACCGAACAGAATCTGTTGAAGGCCTTTGCCGGTGAGTCACAGGCAAGAAACAGATATACCTTCTTTGCCGGACAGGCTAAGAAAGACGGGTATGTGCTGATATCGAGGATTTTTGAAGAGACTGCCGAACAGGAACAGGTTCATGCCAAGCAGTTCTTCAAGTACCTTGAAGGGGGACCCCTTGAGATCACGGCAACCTATCCAGCCGGAGCTATAGGGCCAACTCTGGAGAACCTCAAGGCTGCCGCCGAAGGTGAGAACGAGGAGTGGACAATGCTCTACCCCTCATTTGCCGAGACGGCACAGGAAGAGGGTTTCCCGGATGTTGCGGCAACGTTCAGAGCGGTTTCCGTTGCCGAGAAGCGCCATGAGGAACGCTATAACAACCTTGTCAACAAGCTTGAATCCGATACGGTATTCAAACGGGACACGGCGGTAATGTGGCGGTGCCTTAATTGCGGTTATATTGTTGAAGCCCAGGAGGCTCCCAAGCTATGTGCCGCCTGCAAGCATCCCCAGTCATATTTTGAAGTATTCGCTGAAGTGGACTGAACAGGAATAGATCAATACCAATACTGTCTGCATTGCAACAGTACAAGGAGGAAATGAATGGCAGTAGCTATCAAGCATGGAATTTACAAGTGTGAAGTGTGTGGAAATATGGTTGAGATGATACGTGTCGGCGGTGGCGAACTGGTATGCTGCAACCAGCCGATGTCTCTGCTTGAAGAGAAAAACGCGGACTCATCCACCGAAAAGCATGTTCCAATCATCGAAAAAGACGCCAACGGCTATACCGTTACCGTCGGTTCCACCCTGCATCCAATGCAGGAGGAGCACTATATCGAGTGGATTGAGCTGGAAGTTGACGGGAGCTGCTACCGGAAGTATCTCAAACCTGGTGACCCGCCATCGGCATCGTTCTGCGCATGCAAAGGTGAGAATATATCGGCAAGGGAACACTGTAATCTTCACGGGCTCTGGAGGAACTGACAGGAACCAGATCAGGGCTGGTTGGTTTATGTACGGTAATAAGGATTTCACCATAGACCATTGCAGCGTGTTTTGGTACATTTGTTGAAACAGTACGGGAACAGTGGTACTGTCCCAGCTTATTCAGTGCAGCTTCCGGTTTTGTACCGGACGGTATCTGATAAGCAACAACCCAGCCGGATGAGCGTGTCTGCAGATGCCTGCCGGCTTATACACAGGAGGTATTGCGTATGAAGAAATATGTATGTGATCTTTGCGGTTATGTATATGATCCAGCAGAAGGGGACCCTGATAACGGCGTAGCCGCAGGTACCGCTTTCGAGGACACCCCGGATGATTGGGTATGCCCACTCTGTGGTGCGTCCAAGGATGATTTTTCTGTAATGGACTAATCCGTAACCAGGCCCCGGTGATGCATACATCACCGGGTGTTTTTTTACACATTTCTCCGGCCTGCGACTATCGCTTATCCAGACACACCAGCAGGGTATTTCCCGGCACACATTTTCTTCCCTTCTTCCATGGATAATATCTTTATCTCTGCTATAATGGCTCATGGCAATTACTGAAATAGCAACCAACAGAGAACTTGAGCAATACCTGAAGAGTCTGGAAACGGAGGGTATCGATACAATTGCAATGGACCTCGAAGGCGAGTTCAACCTCCACTGCTACGGCGAGCATCTCTGCCTGGTGCAGATCTTCGATGGGAAGCGGGAGATCATCATTGATCCTGTCGCACATCCGAACCTGAGCATGCTCGACACGCTCTTTTCTAAGCGCAGCCTGATGAAGATCATGTATGATTCATCAAGCGACGCTTCGCTTGTCCAGCATGTTAGGGGAGTGCGGATCATGACGATCCTAGACCTCAAACCGGCAGTATCCCTGCTCGAGTATACCTCCCAGGGACTCTCCTCCGTTCTGGAGACAGAGTTCGGCATCCGTGTCCCCAACAAGAAGAAATTCCAGCGTTTCAACTGGATGCGCCGTCCCATAGCCCCCGATGCCGTTGAGTATGCGATGAATGACGTACGAATGCTTTTCACGCTTAAGGAGCGGCTCTTTGAGAAGCTGCAGCGGCGCAAGCTGATGGATAGCTACATACTCCGGAATCTCTACATCCAGAATGGTGAGATTACCCCCCTGGACAAGGATAGATACAGGAAGGCCAAAGGATTTTCCAGGCTCCCCTCCGATGGGAAGCAGCATTTCAGACAGCTGTTCTCAATCCGGGACAGGTGGGCAAGGAGAGCAAACCTGCCACCGAATACCATCTTTTCCAACCGGGATCTTCTTGATACCGCAGCCGGAAGAGTATCCGGTGATGATATCGCAGCACGGATTACCACAAAGAAGCTCACTTCAGAAGAAAGGAGAAAGCTTGCTGGGGAGTTGGCTGCCGTTCTCAGGAAGAGGAGGTAACAGCTACATGTATCAAGCCTTCGCAGAATACTATGACCGGATCTTTCCTGTGAGTACTGCCCAGGTGAGCTTTGTCAAGTCAATCATTGATGATGTTTCAGCACATACCCTCCTGGACATCGGCTGTGGAACGGCATCCCTGCTCCTTGAAGTGGAACAGTCACTGGAGCAGGTAACCGGTATCGACCTGGATGAAACCATGCTGGCGATTGCCAGCAGGAAAGCCGCCGAAACCGGTTCGTCTGCAGCACTACACTGTGCTGACATGCTGGATATTGGTGAACTATTTACTCCCGAATCGTTCGATGTGGTGCTCTGTATGGGAAATACCATTGCCCATCTGAACGGTGAACGGGAGCTTACCGCCTTCGTTGCAGATCTCTTTGACATCATAACGCCCGGAGGTATGTTTGTCCTGCAGGGTATCAACTACCGGAACATCACCACTGACAACCGTTTCGAGTTCCCGCCCATAAGGCAGGGAGACCTCTCCTTCACCCGCTCATACATCCCCATTGAGGGCGGAAGCAGGCTTGCGTTCATTACAGAGCTCACCTCTGTTGGTAACGTGCTCTTCAGAGGCCGGACGCCGCATACTCCCTATTATGCCGGGCAGCTTGAAAAGCTGTGCAGCGCAGCCGGGTTTGTTGACCTGCACCACTACGGGGATTTCAATCGGAGTGCTTCTTCCAGCGAATCGTTCCCCCTGATCGTAACCGGCAGGAAGCGCGGCTAGAAGCCGTGGTTTTCAGCCTTGGAAGAATCATGTTGTGAGAGAACTGCAGTGCATGTATACTGGGAAAAGGTAACATATAGGAGACGCTATGAAACGTATTATTCTAGTATGCATGGTACTCATTCTCATAACGGCCATGACTGGCTGCCTGCCCGACACACTGCCTGACCAGCCTGAGAAACCGGCGGGTTTTCTGCTGGGCATCTGGCATGGATGGATTGCTCCGGTATCCCTGATAGTCAGCCTCTTCAACGACAACGTCAGCATCTTTGAGGCAACAAACCGGGGATTCTGGTACGAATTCGGCTTCTACATTGCCATCATCGGGGGCTTCGGCGGCATCAGCCTCGTCAGGAAAAAGAGCCGGAAGCGGGACCGGGAGAACTGAGAATCAGGCTTCCGGACTGCTCCTGTCAGCTATACGGTCCCACACAAAACCGATCAGTACCAAGGCAAGTGCTCCACCGTAGAGTGCTACGGGGATAAAGGTTATCTCGTATATGTGGTTGAAACCCCGCACAAATCCGTAGACAGCTGCTATGGAGAAAATGAAAGCTAGCAGGGCAAGCCACTTACCGACTGTTGGCACCTTCCAGGTATGCAACTGTGTCAGGAAGAACATGACCAGGAAACCAAAGAGAAACATGGGCCAGATCTCCATCTCCTTGTAGACGGTGATCAGTGTTCCATGTACGGCAACGAAGAATTCAAGCAATACGATCCAGGTTCCGTTGAAGTGAACCCGTGTATTGAAGAGAATGAGCTGGATGAAGAGCAGGAACATATAGATGAAACCGCTGAGCAGGCCCCAGTTGCCATCCATGGGGTGAAACCAGAATGTGTATATCAGGGCAAAGGTGATAAACGGTCCATGAATATTACCGACCAGCTTCTGCATCCGTTTCGAGGTAGGAAAGACCCTGCCCCACAGCAGCCCCCTTCTCGGGATCATCATATAGAGGATCAGGACCAGCATGACAATGACCGATCCCTGACTGGTCCATATGGGGACATCTTTGGCAAGACCGTCATACCATAGGTGGGTCTGGACAAGGTGCAGGGCAACAAAGATCACATTGACAGCGAAAAGCTGGAGGTTGAACCGGGTAATCCCGCCGGGATTCTCCGGTCGCATGCCCTTGCCCCGGTATGCAATAGCTGCAACAATACCAAAGTGCAGTACAAATCCTGCCCAGTAACTGATCCTTGCAGCTGTGGTGGTGGTTGCGAGCTGCCATCCATACCAGGATGATCCCAGATCGGGAGGCAGAGGATAGAATTTCTCTACCAGCAGCGGGGTAAGCAGGGCTGTCAAGACCGTCAGCACGCCAAAGACGACAAGAGATAGCTGAAACAGCTTCCAGGCTGACATAGTGTGGAGACGCTTTTTTGTCATCGGCAGTTTCCTCCCGTTCTTTCAGATGGTCTAATGTAATGATACGCAGGTTTCTGTACTTTGTACACACTTTTTCCCCATTCAGATGAGAGTGGGAGAACCTGATGCTGATTTTCACCCGCACCTCTGGTATACTGAGCCAATGGGTAAATGTACTCAAGCTTTTATAGTGGATAGATACACTGCAATTGGTTCAATGACTGCTTGCAGGAAACGGAGGCTGCATGAAATACCGGCAACATCCAACGGTCTTTCTGACCGCATATTCCCACCTTGACACGCAGTGGCGCTGGGATTATCGGGCTACCATAGAACTCTATCTGAAACAGACGCTTGAGGAGAATTTCAGGCTACTGGAGCGGTACCCCAGTTACCGGTTCAATTTTACCGGAGCATTGCGTTATATGATGATCAGAGAGTATTATCCTGCAATGTATGAGGAGCTTTCCCGGTATGCCGCTGAGTATCGCTGGTATCCTGCCGGCACCTCCCTTGACGAAACCGATGCCATAGTCCCGTCTGCTGAATCAACGATCAGGAATATTCTTTACGGGCATAACTTCTTCACCCGTGAGTTCGGGTACAGCAGCAGCGACTACATGCTCCCGGACTCCTTCGGCTTCCCCGGCAACCTGCCTACTATCCTATCCCACTGCGGGATAACCGGATTCTCCACGCAGAAACTTACCTGGAGATCGGTTAACGGGATCCCCTTTGACCTCGGCAACTGGATCGGCCCGGACGGATCGGCAGTGCCTTCGGTCTTCATGCCGGGAAGGTATACAGGACGGATACGATTTCTGCCCTACACGATATACAGGTGGAAATCCAGGCTGCGTGCACACAGAAGGAGTTGGGGCTTTCCGAAAGACTACCGATACTACGGTACCGGTGACACCGGAGGAGCTCCGGATGAACGCTCTGTCCGCAGAGTTGAACGACTGCTTGCCAAAAAAATCCCGTTCGTCAGGCAGGAGTCTTCTGACAGGTTCTTCACCACACTTACCAGAAGGGAGAGAGACACTCTCCCCACCTACAGCGGTGACCTGTTGCTCACCCGTCACTCGGCCGGGATCCTGACTTCACAGACAGTCATGAAGCGCTGGAACCATATTGCTGAACGACTTGCCTTCACCGCGGAAGCTGCTGCAGTGACCGCCGCCTGGACCACCGGCTGCCGGCACAATACCCAGCTTCTGCAGGACTCCTGGTACCGGCTGATCGGCAACCAGATGCATGATATTCTGCCGGGAACGGCAACTCCCAAAGCCTACACGTATGCCTACAACGATGCTGTGCTGGCAGCCAACGGCTTCAACACAGTACTCCTTGAGGCAGCTGCAAATATTGCCTCCAGGATGGAACTGCCTGAACACCGGGAAGATGACACCCTGCTGCTGCTGTTCAACCCCGACTCAACCGGGCACCATGATCTCGTTACGGCAGAAATCACCGGTGTGACCTATTCAAGCCGTATCAGGGCTTATACGGATACCGATGAACCGCTGCCCATCCAGATACTTGATCAGAAAGGGGAGAAAGCCACTGTGCTCACAGCTGTCAGGATGGAACCGCTGAGCTGGAGAGTGATCCGGATCTCAGAAAAGCCCAACGGTGATACAGCCCCTGTCCTATATCCGGCATCGGCCAGGATGGTCGAAAGCGGTGCCCTGCTGGAGAACCGGATTCTCCGGGTTCATATCGGGAAAGAGGGTGCTATCGAATCGATCTATCGCAAGGGGGACAACGATGGCGCGGGCCGGGAGTTTCTTAGATCCCCGGCTGGCTACGAACTCCAGCGAGAGCGTCCCAAAATCTTTCCGGCTTGGAATATGGACTGGAAAGATCGAAAAAAGGCCGGTAGAAAGATAACCAGTGACCAGACAACGGTATTCATCATTGAACAGGGTCCACTGCAGGCAACAGTACGGATTGAAATCCCGTTCGGGAAACACGGAAAGTCACGGATTGTCAGGACAGTTTCCCTGGGAATTTTCGGCAATGAGGAGCTGGTACAGATATCCGAACATATTTCGTGGTACGAACGGGGCTGCTCACTCAAGGCTATGTTCCCGCTACGGGTGAGCAGTGACAGTGTTATCGGCAGTTGGGAGACATCCAGGACAAAGTACCGAGTAAACACTCCAAAGCAGTATGAGTTCCCTACGCGACGCTGGCTTGACCAGAGTGACCGTAGCGGAGGGCACGGGTTCTCTGTGCTGGTACCGTATACCTATGGGTTCGATCATCCTGAGGAGCACATCCTGCGCCTTACGCTGCTGTTCACGCCAGGACGATCGCCACTGACTGTGGCATTTAGGGATCAGATGAGCCAGGATTGGGGCGAACACCATATAGACTATGCCCTCTATCCCCATCGCGGCGATGCCGAGGATGCAGAAACGGACCTCCGGGCCGGACAGCTTGATCATCCTGTCCGGGTCTTCAGGTTAGTGTCCGGGGAACTTGCCAAACACACTGCCCAACCGGTCAAGGAGCTCATCAGCCTGCTGCAGCTCTCTTCCCGACAACTGTCACTGCTCAGCTGTAAACCGTGCGAAGAGGATCCTGACTTCTTCATCGTCAGGATCAGGGAGAACCTCGGCAAGCCCCTGGAGAATGCTTCCATAGCCTTCGGCAGCCGTATTCTTGCTGCTGAAGCTGTCAACGGACTGGAACAGCGCATCGGTGCAGTGAATTGGTACGGCAAAACGGCAACTTTTTCGGTACCTGCAAATGGTATCTGCGCCCTGAAGGTACGCCTGGCGGCTTTTACCGGCAGAAAGAGTTTCATCCCTCATCCGGTCACTATCATGAAGTTTCCGCTGAATACAAGAATGATCAGTGCCAACGGCGACCTGGAGGCGGGCAGCGGACCCTTTTTCCCCCGTGAATTGATTCCGCAGCAGATCATCTACAACCAGATTATCTTCAGGCTGCAGACCACCTCCAATCTCAATGCGCTTGTATGCGGCGGCGAACTGCTCACCGTACCGGATATAGCTCCCGGAGTCAGGGCCGATACTATCTACGTGCTTGCTGCTGCTGATGTGGAGACTCCGGCAGTGTTCGGCTTCCCGGAAGCTCCTGACAGGCAGATCACTGTAACTGTCCCACCAATGACAGGGTTCATAGGGCAGTACGATACCAGAGTTTGGACCCATCCGCCCCGTGAACCCCGTGACTACATCTGGAAGAACCAGTATAAATCGCTTGAACCGGGATACATCAAACGGTATCCCTTGGCCTGGTATGCTACCCATATGCACGGTGCCGGCGCCGATTTCCCCTACTATTTCGGGTATCTCTACTGTCTCAAGATCGAACTCCCCCCTGAAGTTGGATCCATACAGCTTCCCAGGGATGCTCGGATCAAGATTTTTGCCCTCTCGGCATCTGACAGCCGAATTTCAGTCTCTTCAGCCGAACCGCTCTCAGACACCTTCGACATCGAACACTGACTGAGTGCGTCCTCAGGCAGGGCAATCGCATAAAAGTAAAAACGCGTCAATAAGCCCAGGATTTGAAGGTT
>CAZSBC010000018.1:0-28995 GCA_964605195.1 uncultured Spirochaetales bacterium
GTGCTATAGCCTGCATAAATAATCACTCCTTTCCTGAATGTGTAGGATCAGTATACCACAGAATCAGGGAATATTCAGGAATGCCAGACGTCTCTGACGATCGGGCTGTCTTTTATAATATCGATAAAGTTCTGGGAAAATGCAACCCGAAGTTGGTCGGATGCCTGAATAATGCTTTCGTTATGGTGGTCATCGTCGACCAGATGAAAGAATACCGTGCAGCTGCCCGGTGTATCGAGAAAGAGATCACGAAGATGGTTCAGCTGCTCCCCGGTCATCAGCTGGCGTGAGACCTTGATGTGAATCTGGCTTACCCCTTCGGGAGATAGCTGATCGGGCGGCACCACGCCGTTGACCAGAAACTTGGGGTCATCGGGTTTGGTCAGGTCGAACTTGCCGGTGAAGCCCAGAATGGCATCCTTGGTGACGAGATGGCGGATCTCCATCCAGGTCCGTGGAAAGATGATCAGCTCCATCGTGCCAGAGAAGTCCTCAATGGTGACGAATGCCATTGGCTCACCCTTGCGGGTGACTATGCTGCGCATATCAGTAACTATTCCCAGGAGATTGCACTGACGCTTGTCGGTGAGATGGTCCGGACGTGAGAGGTCAATCCGGACACAGCGATTCCAGATTTCACGATAGTCATCGAGCGGGTGCCCAGAGAAATAGAAGCCCAGCAGTTCCCGTTCAAACTCGAGTTTCTCTGAATTGGAGAAGTCTTCGGTCCTGGTGAGCTCGAAATTGCCCAGTGACTCCTCCTCCTGGATGTCGAAGAGAGATGTCTGTCCGTACTGCTCGGCCTCCTTCCGCCGTGATACATACTCAGTCACCTGCTCCAGATTGAGCAGGAGGGTGGCACGGTTTTCCCCGAGGGTGTCGAAGGCCCCGGCCTTGATAAGGGATTCCAGTGTCTTGCGGTTGGTCTGCCGGAGATTGATGCGGTTGAGGCAATCGATGAATGACGTGAAAGGTCCCTGCGCTCTGCGCTCCTCGATGATGTGGGCAACAACACCGCTGCCGACATTCTTTATGCCCACCAGCCCGTATACAATGGCATTGTCTGCCACGCTGAAGACTCCCTCTGAAAGGTTTATGTTGGGTGGCAGGATGGAGATGCCCATACTTGTCACTTCGTTGATGTACTGGGTAAGTTTGTCGGTGTTGCGTATTTCGTTGGTCAGCGTTGCGGCCATGAATTCCACGGGATAGTTGGCCTTCAGGTAGGCTGTATGGTAGGCAATGACTGAGTAGGCAGCGGCGTGGGATTTGTTGAATCCGTAGCCGGCAAAGGGCTCAAGCATGTCATATATGCCGTTGGCGAACTTTTCCGAGTAACCCCTCTTTTTTGCTCCCTCAATGAACTCGATCTTGAGCTGTTCCATCTCCTGGATCTTCTTTTTGCCCATGGCTCGTCGCATGATATCGGCCTTACCCAGGGAGAATCCCCCGATGATCTGGGCAACACGCATCACCTGCTCCTGGTAGACGATGACTCCGTAGGTGGGTTTCAGCGTCTCCTCAAGGTCAGGATGGGGATAGCGGATGGTCATGCTCCCGTTCTTGCTCCCGATGAACTGCGGTATATTGGCCATCGGACCGGGACGGTAGAGGGCATTGAGGGCGATGAGGTCCTCGATGGAGTTCGGTTTTGCCTCCCGGAGAATGCCCTGCATTCCGGAGCTTTCAAACTGGAAAATGCTGGCGCTCCTTCCCTCCCCGAGCATGGCGAAGGTGGCGGCATCATCCTCAGGGGCTTCGCTGACATTGAAGGCTGGATTGTTCCTGCGGACCAGCTTCTCGGTATTGTGTATCAGGGTCAGGGTCTTCAGGCCGAGGAAGTCCATCTTGACAAGCCCGCACTCCTCAAGCAGATCCATGGTGTACTGGGTTGAGATGGCCTCGGTCTTCGGTTCCCGGTAGAGCGGGACATAGTCGGTAAGGGCATCTTTCCCGATGACGATACCGGCAGCATGAGTTGAGCAGTGGCGGTTGAGCCCTTCAAGTCGGCGGCTGACATCGAAGAGCTCGGCATAGAGCTCCCCCTGCTGCTCAATCTCCGCCAGACGGGGTTCCATGTCAAAGGCCTTCCTGATGGTCATCTTCGGATCATTGGGGATGAGCTTGGAGATCCTGTCCGATTCTGCAAAGGGAATATCGAGCACCCGGGCAACATCCTTGACTACGGCCTTGGCCTTGAGGGTCCCGAAGGTGATGATCTGGCCGACCCGGTCGGTTCCATATTTTCTCGTGACATAATCAATGACCTCCTGCCGTCGCTCAAAGCAGAAGTCTATGTCGAAGTCCGGCATTGATATCCTGTCCGGATTGAGGAAGCGTTCAAAGAGCAGTTCATATTTCAGCGGGTCTATGTCAGTGATGGTGAGTCCGTAGGCTACGATCGAACCGGCTCCCGACCCGCGGCCCGGTCCAACCGGAATATTGTGCTCCTTTGCCCAGTGGATAAAATCCCATACTATCAGGAAATATCCGGTGAAGCCCATGGAGATGATGACATTGAGCTCATAATCGGCCCGTTTGCTGATTTCCGGGGTGATCTCCCGGTAGCGCTCTTCCAGTCCGGCCATGGCAAGATGACGCAGGTAGGCATCCGGATCGGCAAAGCCCTCGGGTATCCGGTATTCGGGCAGCATGGGACCCGGTAGGGTGATGTCGATTGAGCACATCTCGGCGATCTTTACCGTATTGGCAATTGCCTCCGGTGCATAGGGAAAGAGCTGCTCCATCTCTTCCGGGCTCTTCATGTAGAACTCTTGTGTCTTGAAGGCCATTCTCTCAACTTCATGCTTCTTCTTACCGGTGCCGATGCAGATGAGGATGTCCTGGGCGTTGGCATCGGCTCTCTCCAGGTAGTGCATATCGTTGGTCGCCACCAGCGGTATGCCGGTCTCCCGGGAAAGCTGCAGCATTCTGGGGTTAACCTGCTTCTGCTCCGGGATGCCGTGATCCTGGAGCTCAAGATAGAAGTGGTCCTTCCCGAAGAGCTCCTGGTAGTAGAGCGCCCGGCTACGGGCCTCTTCGATACCGTTTTCCAGCAGCAGGGAGGGGATATCCCCGCCGAGACATGCAGTCAGGCAGATGAGCCCTTCATGGTGGCTCTCAAGCAGTTCGTAATCTATCCTCGGCTTGTAGTAGAACCCTTCAGTATAGGCTAACGAGCTGAGCAGGATGAGGTTCTTGTACCCCTGGTATGATTTGGCAAGCAGAATTAGATGGTGGTAACGGTTTCCGCTCTCACTCCCGGTCTTGATGTGACGGGAATTTGATGCTACATAGAACTCGCACCCGATTATCGGATTGATACCGGCTTTTCTGCACTCCTTGTAGAATTTAAGGGCGCCGAACATATTCCCGTGATCGGTCAGGGCAAGGTGTTTCATTCCCATGGAGACGGCCTTCTCCACCATCCTAGGTATGGGAGCGGCACCGTCAAGCAGGGAGTAGTCGGAATGAGTGTGCAGATGTACGAAAGAGTTCATGTCAGCCCCGGGATTGTAAGAGTTTTGCAGTATTGCATCTCACCTATAATACATTGATCACCAGCTGCTGTGAATACCATTGCATGTTGATGATTTGATTTTTTATTACTATATTACATACGGAGAATGATATGAAAAACAGACAAGGAAACAGAGCAAGGAGAAAAAAAATGGCTATTGCAAAAGAGATGCAGGATGCAATTAATGAGCAGATAAATGCCGAACTCTATTCGGCATACCTCTACCTGTCTATGAGCAGCTGGTTTGAGGACCAGAACCTCTCGGGATTTTCCAACTGGATGCGCTGTCAGTATCTGGAAGAGACCATGCATGCAATGAAGATGTACAACTTCGTGAACGAACGGGGCGGGCGGGTTACCCTCAAGCCCATTGCTGGTCCGGAAGTTGATTGGGAAGCCCCGGACACGGTATTCGAGCAGGTTGCCGAGCATGAGGCGCATGTGACCGCGCTGATAAACAACCTTGTCAGCATAGCCCGCAAACTCAACGATTATGCCTCTGAAAGTTTTCTGCTGTGGTTTGTCGATGAACAGGTGGAAGAGGAAGATACTGCTGATGATATCCTGACCAGACTGCAGATGATCAAGGGTGATAACAATGCCCTCTATACCTTGGATACAGAGATGAAGGGCAGGGTGCCGGCACCGGTGGTTCTGCCGACTATTCTTGGACAGGCAGTCCCGGAGTAACCAGCATACTGCAGTTACTGCATGGATTCAGGGACGGGGTCGCTACCGTCCCTGTTTTGCCTTGTAATGCACCCGGTCGCGGTGCTTTTCCGCATACTCCCTTTTACGAGAGAATTCCAGGTATGCCTGCTGGAAATTGATGGCGAATTTCCTGACCTTCACATCGTTCAGCGTGATCAGCTGTGACTCCTCGAAACTGATCTGCTTGAGAATCCTGCGCTCAAGAAAGCTGAGCTTCTGTTTATAGATCTGTCCACCGAACGGCTCCGCTATGGCGAACGAATCCAGTATGTGATAAGGGATGTCGGTTCTGAGCACCTGTCGGGTGGAATCAGCTCCCTTGAGAGCGCAGCAGTAGAGTGCCCTGATACTACTGCTGTCAGGCTGGCAGTGTGCTGTGATACAGTTCCGAACAGCTGGCTGGATATGACCGTCATGCACTGAGCAGCCGATGATCACAGCATCATACGCATCCATATCGGGGAACGGTTCCTCTTCATGCTCAAGGTCATGAAAATGGGCCTTCACAGCGAGTATCCTGACGATTTCATCGGCAATCTCATGTACGGTACCATGCCGTGAGGCATAGAGTATCAACAGGTTCATGGGAACAGTATAGTACGGGAACCGGGGCAGGGCAAGGATTCTCAGGTATACTTCAGCACTTTGTCGAGGAAGCGGGTAACCCTGGGGTTGTCCCGGCGGTCAAAGATCATCTCGGGAGTGCCGTGGGCGGTTATCCCGCCGTCGGCTATGAAGAGGATGTAGTCGGCGGCATTGTGGGCGAAGCCCATCTCGTGGGTGACAAGGATCAGCTCCATGCCCTCCTCCCTGAGCTCTTCGATAAGATCAAGCACTTCCGAGGTATATTCCGGATCCAGGGCCGATGTGGGCTCATCAAGCAGGAGAAACTCCGGCTTGATGGCAACAGCCCGACAGATGGCGATACGCTGCTGCTGTCCGCCTGAGAGGGCAGCGGGGTGCTTGTGGGCATGTTCGGCAAGGTGAAACCGTTCAAGCAGCGACAGGGCGTGCTCCTCGGCAGCCCTTCTCTCCATATTATGCACCTGCACCAGCGGCAGGATGATATTCCCCAGGGCAGTGAGGTGCGGGAAGAGATTGTATGCCTGGTAGACCATGCCAATCTGTCGCCGGTACTGCAGCAACGCTTCTTCGGGCAGGTTGAGGTTGTGCTCGTTGATGGTGATATCGCCTTCCTCGAAACTTTCAAGGCCGGCCAGTATCCGCAGCAGGGTGGTCTTTCCCCCGCCGGAGGGGCCGATGAGAACGAGGGAGTTGATGCTTTCCAGTGACAGGGAGACCGAATCAAGGACAGTATTTGATCCATAGCGCTTGGTGAGGTTCTGCAGCTTAAGTCTCATAAGTATAACGTCGCTCCAGGCGTTTGGTCATCACGGAGATGGGGATGGTCAGCAGCAGGTACCCCACAGCCAGTGGTATGTAGCTCTCCAGGGTGGAGAATGTATTGGCGTTCACCTCCCGGGCTGCCATGGTGAACTCCTTGATGGCAATGATGGAGAGCAGCGATGAGTCCTTTATCAGCGAGGCGAATTGGCCGGCCAGCGGCGGCAGGACACGTTTGATTACCTGAGGAAAGACGATGAACCGGTAGGTCTGTCGTTTGGTGAGCCCGATGGCCTTGGCTGTCTCGAGCTGGGTCCCGCCGACACTCTCAACACCGGCCCGGATTATCTCAGCCAGATAGGCCCCGGCAAAGATTGACATGACGATGATTCCTGCAACATAGCGGTTGTTGACCCCCATGGCATTGGCAATCACATAGAAGAAGATCAGGAGCTGCACAAGCAGCGGAGTCCCGCGGATGACTTCGATGTAGATACGGGAGAAGATGCGGAGAGCATGCAGCCTGCTGCGCTGGGCCAGCCCGAAGAAGAGTCCCAAAACAGTACTGAGCACCAGGCTGGCAGCAGAGATGTAGATAGTCATGAGAAACCCGTTGGCCATGTTGACCCGGTACTCCCAGATATTCTCCCACATGAAGGTGTAGTTGAGACGGCTGAAGCCGAACCACATGATGAATGTCAGCAAGGCCAGCACAACAGCGGTATTGAGCACCAGGACGGCCCTGCGCCGCCCCGGCGCACGCTCCTCCCCGGAGTCACTGCCAGGTCTGGCACGGGCTTCGAGGAAGAGGGAAATTATGGAAAACTCTCTTTTTTCAGGCAAATCGCCGACTCCTTTGCAGCAGTGCCGAATACTGCACCCCTGCTACAGGTCGAAAAAGAAGGGGACTCCCGAATCATCAAAGATCTGCTTCTGTTCGCCGAGGAACTGTTCAGCCAGGGCATTGAACCCGCCGTTGGCCCGGAATTCGGCTATGAAAGCGTTGACCTGGGAGAGGAGTTCATCATTCCCCTTCTTTATGGCCATGCCCCAGAATCCATCGGTACCGGGGATCGACTGAATATTGACGCGCGTGGTATCCGGATGATTCTTATGGTTCTCATAGACGGTGAGGGCATCGTAGATGAAGGCATCAGCCTTGCCCTGTGATACCTCTAGGACACAGGCAGCAACTTCGTCAAAGAGTCTGACATCAGCTTCGGTAAGCAGCTCTCTGGCCACCTGGGCCCCGGTAGTCCCCGATTTGACGGCTACCACCCGACCGGCTTCATTGAGGTCCTCAAATGATTCCACCGGGGAATCGGCAGCAATCAGGAGCGTAAGCCCCGATTTGATATAGGGGTCTGAGAAGTTCACCACCTTCTGGCGGTCCTCGGTGATCGTCATTGAGGAGATGATGATGTCGACTTTACCTGTCTGGAGCGAGGGGATAAGTCCTGTCCAGGCAGTATTCTCTATGACGACCGGGCGATCAAGGTACTCACCGAGCGCCTTGGCGATCTCGACGCTGATACCGGCGGGATTCCCTTCGGCATCACTCATCTCAAAGGGGGGGTACTGCAGCTCCATCGCTACTGTCAGAGGTTCTGCAGTCGTCTCTTCCACAGCAGCGGCTGCCAGTATCCCGACAGTCAGCACTGCAACCAACAACAGGGCAATTTTTTTCATGATCAATCCTTTCGGCCTCCTCAGCCGGATCGTGCCGGATTGCACCGGCGGTGTGAAAACCTGTTTCCTGTTAAGTCACTTCTCTATAAAACTAATTGCCACCGATCAATAAGTCAAGCTGAAATCACATATTGGCAAGCCAATAGAGACTTGCGTTGCCCCTGATTTCCACGTATAGTTGCCTCATGACTATCGGACAGTTCTTCGGCATTGTGGAGATACGCACCAAGATCATCAGCCTGACCACCTTTGCGATGGGGCTGACCTATGCCTACCACTTCACCGGCAGATTAGATCCTCTGCTCGCTCTGATCATGCTGGTATCGGTCCTCTGTGTCGATATGGGGACAACCGGATTCAATGCCTACTTCGATTACCGCAACGGCACCGATCGGGCGCAACGCAACAGCGAAAAGAACAAGGTACTGCTTCATCAGGGGGTTGCTGCTGCAGCAGCTCTGCAGGTTTCGGTGGTCCTCTTTGCAGGTGCAGTGGTTACCGGAATTGTCCTGGCGGTGCTGACAAGCTGGTACATTATACCGGTGGGAGCAGTCTGTATGGGAGTGGGATACCTTTATACCGGCGGTCCGTATCCTATTTCAAGGACCCCGCTCGGGGAGCTTGCTGCCGGGGGCTTCCTTGGAACAGTTCTCTTTATGATTACCTGGTTTGTGCAGACCGGTACGGTGAGCTGGAATGCCCTCCTCGTATCGCTATCCTCATCGGCGCTAGTGGCTTCGATTCTGACGGCCAACAATACCTGCGACCTTGATACTGATCGTGAAGCCGGTCGGTTCACCCTCTCTATCATTGTCGGCAGGCGTTTCAGTGCATGGATTATCTATCTTCTCGGTGGCGGTGCCTACCTGTGGGCTGGATTGATGATTTTTGTCGGGTGGCTGCCTGCTCTGTTGGTTCCCTTCCTGGCTGCCGGCCTGATTGTCACTATCATAAACTACCGCAACATGCATGCAATCGGCTATTCTGAGCAGACCAAGGACCCTATCATGGGCAGTGTTGCCCGACTTTACCTGCTCTTCGGTGCGGTGTATATCTCCGGGCTCATTGTGACGGCCTTGACAGGCTGACAGCCCCAAAGCTGTCCTATCTCCAGCAGTCAAGTTCCCCTCTTCTGATTGTACATAGCCTGAAGCTGTTGTACGATGGTTGGTAGGAAACCCATCAACGTTTTTCCAGGTGATGCGCTTTTGGCGGACACAGGAATCGTTCATTGCAGGAGGAACAGTCATGAATCAGAAGGAAACGACGCTCCACATTCTCTGGAGTACAGGAGAACGGGCCACTGCTGAGAAAATGGTGCTGATGTACGGCGGCAACGCGCTCAGGCGCGGATGGTGGAAAGCGGTCACCATCATCATATGGGGTGCCTCGGTCTCCCTGGTAGCCGGATCCACCAACATCCAGGAGCAGATCAGGGAGCTGGCTGCCAGTGGCGTCACCTTCACTGCCTGTCGGGCCTGTGCCGAGCAGCTGGGTGCCGACAAGCTGCTTGAATCTCTCGGTATCGAAGTTGTTTACTGGGGTGAGCGGCTGACCAAGCTGCTTGCCGAAGGCAGGCCGCTCCTCACAGTGTAATCTTTAACTGAGCAAGGTCCCTACGATTGATGTAGTTCGCTTCGCTTCTCCCAGAGTTCATACCGGGCAGCTGGAGTGAACCCCAGCCGGGCATAGAAGGGCTGGTCAGAACCCACAAGCAGGTGGGTAGCTCCCAGTTCCTCCAACCTTCTTGCAGCTTCTTGGATCACTGCTCTTCCCAGGCCCAACCTGCGGTAAGCGGGGATGGTTCCCACCGGTTCGAGGATTCCGATGGAGTTGGTTCTGTCAAGCCAGGCGATGCAAAAGGCTGCAATCTGTCCGTTTGGGGTGATGACGCGGATATCCAGATCGGGACGGTAGTCGGTCGCCAGCATAGAGAGATCCCTATGGGCAGCAGCCCCCGGAAGGTTCTTATGTCCGTGATACCCGAATGCCCGGGCATGCGCTTCGGCCCAGCCTTCGTGATCGGGGCGGTTTACCGCCGAGACCAGCCCCAGCTTCGGTGGAAGCACCGGTGGATGGTCGATTGCCTCCTTTCCCAGGGTAAGCATGGAGGTGGTTTCCAGTTTCCCGCTATTGATGAAGCCGCAATCGGCAGCTGCTTTGCAGGCGGTGGCATTGCCTGCCGGGATGCGCAGTGCATAGTACCTGGAGCTGTTCTGATCTATCCCCAGATGCTCCCCGGCAAACGAGAACATGGCCCGGTAGAGCTCTTCCGGGAGATCTTCAGCACCGACCTGAAAGAAGACCTCCCCGTTGCGCTCTCCTTCCGAATGGATAACCGAGATGATCCTGCCGTTCTGTTCCCAGATGCCGACTTCGCCTGCCCAGAGCTTTTCAGTTATGCCATTGAACCGACGGGCGACATACCGTGAGAATATCCAGCGTTCCAGCGTCCACTGCACCGGTGCACAGAAGAGAGACCAGGTTGAGACGATAAAATCCCTAATAAGCAGAAAATCCTGGGGATCGGAATAGTTGCGGAAATGATACCCGGTAACTGAATACACTGTTCTCCTCGTTAGGCGGCAGCCGTGATCATTGTCTGAAATGCTCGTGATTCATCCTGTGCAGGGCTGCTTCAAAGAGCCGCAGGGCCCTTTCCCGCTGCAGGGGGGTCGGGGTGAGGGTGGTCTCGTCAATCTCCTTACCGAGCAGCTGTACCATACGGGTGATTTCACTCCGCTGGAGCGGCAGATCCATTCCGGCCACCGTAGTCACCACCTCCCGGCTGCGGAAGATGCCGCTCTGCGGGAATGTAATGGCAAAACGGAAATCCGTTATGGCTGGATGGTTGAATTTGACGAAGACAGAGAGGATGACGGCAGTATCCGGCTCCAGGTAGGGACTGCCCACCTTGTCGAAGAGTTCAAAATCACCTGCCTCCAGCTGTATGCGTACCCGGGTTATGATTGCCGAACTGAGGGCAATACGTTCCCGGTTGCGTCCGAGCAGGCGGTATGCCGGGATCCAGTAGGCACTGCTTTTACGGCTCTCGGGATTGCGGATCTCGATCTGTGCTTCCAGAACGGAGAGTGCTGTGGGGATGTTCAGTATCTGCTGCTGGATTCCCAGGGCCCCGCCTATGGTCGCCCGCGCTCTCGTGAGGAGGTTGCCTGAATCACGGCAGGCCCGTTCCAGCAGCGGATGGAGGATATGTTGTCCGACATGCAGTAACTGTTCGACGGTAACGCAGGAGCCGATTTCCAGATACCGCTCCGAGCGGTTGATCTTGTTCAGTTCCTGGGTATTGCCGAGATAGATGATATCCATCCCGTCAGAGGACGGGTATTGCCGCAGACTGCTCATGATGGCAGTCCCGCCGGCCCAGAGCAGAGCCTTCGGCAGGCGCTTGCGCAGTGCCAGCAGATCAGACAGTGAGGTTGGGTTGTAGACTGCGGCGGCTTTAACTCCTGCGTACACGGCGCCTCCTCCTGTACTTAGCGGCGGCTTCAACAATGGCTATCAACTCGCCTTGTTCCAGACAGTCACAACTGTTCACCGAGAGGGTGTCAAGGATCTTCTCCTTTTTTGGAGAGCTGTTTTCCCTGATTATGGACTCTATCAGCATCGTCTTGGCCGAGTAGCAGTAGGGGCACGGTCTGTTGCCGGTATCTTCATAGCCCCTTGTCACATCGGAATAGAATCGGCTCTTTGAATAGCCCTCGAAGGTGACTATCTCCCGTTCACGGATCATGAAGGCCGGGATCAGGCAGGCATGAAGCGGCTCCCCGTCCACGAAGACGATGCATGAACCGCAGGTCCCCTGGCCACAGCCGGGATTAAGACTGGTAAGCTCGGTCTGCTCAATGATCAGGTTGAGAAGCGGCTTGTCGGCATAGCAGTTGAAGGTCATATCCTTCCCGTTTAGTCTGCAGGATATCTTCATGATGAAGGCCTCCCCGATAACAGTTTAAGGATCGTCTCTGGGAGCAGCGGCAATGAATTTGCCGGTACATTCAAGGCCTGTGATACCGCGGAGGAGCATGCTGCAGCTATCAGACCCTGGGCATTCCCCGTTGCCGATACCGGCAGGACCAGCTCCGATTCCTTGATGACCGCATCAATGGTAACCGGCTGCTCCCGATCATCCACCACGCCCCCGCAACGCTTCACAGCCTCCCTGAGGGCATGTGACAACCCGGCGGTTACCTTGTCATGGTTGAATATGCGTCCGCTTTCAAAGGATCCCCAGATGCCCTTGATCACCGGTTCCAGGGATATCGTATCAAGTTCAAGCTCCACGATTACGGCTCCCCAGCTGAGACCGCTGAACTGCTGTACCCGCTTACCCTTGGGAACCGGCTGCTTGAACCCCCGTTTCACTCTGATGGGCAGCGGTTCCTTGAACCGCTGCGACTTGATAGATTCACAGCAACGCAGTATCAGGTTCGATATATGATAGATTTCCCGCTGGAGGACATCGGGACCCGTGTCGGGTACGTGCCGGGTGTCGCTGCAAATGATCGAGATCCTGGAAGGGTCAATCGAGAGGCTTTCACTGATGAGCCGCTTCCAGATCGGTTTGGCTCCGGGTTCATGCACACTGATGAGGACCGTAACCATGTTGTTCTCTTCCAGCGATACGGTCAGTGAGTGTTTGCGGTCTTCACTGAATGAGCGGCTGAAACCGTTGATGCCGTACCCAGAGGCGATGCCTATCCCGCGGGCATAGCGGTAGAAGGGCGAGAAATTCTGCTGCCGCACCCGCTGCATCTCATACACGGCATACTTCCGGTAGAAATCAGCCCGATTGGCAACATCCTCGAGAAGCTGCTTCAGTAGTTCATACTTGATCTCAATCTGGGCCGACGGACGTGACTCCGCGGCTTTGAGGTGCTTTAGGCGCCATCCGAGCGGATTGACCTGGATTTCCCGGGCCAGGGCGGAAATATGCGCTTCGGTTGAGTATATGGCTGTAGAGAATCCAAGTCCTCTGAAATGGTGCCGGGGTGGGGTAGGGGTGTTATATAGCCTGACGGTGATCTTTATGCCATGCAGGTCATACATCGGTACTGCCCCGGTGAGAATCTGCTTGATCATCTCCTCCCCGAAGAGTGAGAAGGCTCCGGTATCTACGGCAATCTCCACCTGCTCGGCAGAAGGTTCCCCTTCAGCGTTCAGGGCTGTGCTGCGCTTGATGATCATCTCTGCCCGATGGGAAGGTTCGGTGTCGATGATACGGGCCGGCTTGCCGCTTACCATTGCAGCAAGGGCACACATGGCACCGTACATCGAAGGATGGATCAGCTTCTCGTCATGGGTAGGGTGAAATTCCACCTGATGCACGACAACTTTGCGCTTGGGCAGCCCGCATACATCAGAGACGGTGTTGCGGACATGAAACGGCCACTGGGAGGCTGCATGTATCACCATGGTTCCGTCCCTGTATTCGGCAGCTGCTCCTGTGGGCGATGTTGTGACGGAGCTTTCAGAACCGGTGGTATAGGTGTGCTCTATGATCCTAGATGCCTTCTCGAATAGTCTGGCTGGATTCCCCCAAGATACCGTCTTGACGGCACTTTCGACCGCGCCCGGGAACGGGGGAGTTGCAGGACGACCCGAGACAGCTCCCGGGGTCATGCTCTCAGCAGCTTCGGGCTGGGAAGATGCCGCAATTTCATCCGGGGGCGGCTCCTTGGCAGGCGCTTCGGCAGCGGATTGATAGGTTATGGTGATACTCCCGGCAGCCGCTATCGACTCCTCCCGTGTGGGTGCGAACACGGCAAGGAGAGGCTGCCCCCTGTAGAGAATCTGTTCTCCGGCGAAGAGAGGCATAGTCTGTTTGATAATCCTGACACTGTTGGATCCGGGCGTCTGCTTGCCTGAAATGACCACTATGCTCTCGGGAAAGTTGGGAATTGATATGCCGGTAACGGTACCGCTGCTGATTGTTGACCGTACTATGGTTCCGTACAGCAGGTTGGCTTTCCGGTAGGCACTTATATACTGGGTGTTCTTTATCATCGCTATCTAAAAATATCATGTAACTGTTTGAAACTGCAATAAAATAGAGTAAAATAGTCGCCATGAATATGAAAATTGATCCGGAAGCCCGTATCCGGGAACTGAGCAGCCTTATTGAACGCTACCAGCGGGCCTACTACACAACCGGGCATGCGCTGGTCAGTGACAGCGAATTCGACCGGCTATTTGATGAGCTGCTGCGTCTTGAGCAGGAGTTCCCTGCCCTGCGGTTGCCGGATTCACCCACCTACCGGGTCGGTTCGGATCTCTCTTCTGAATTGCCTGAGGCTGAGCACTCCATACCCGTACTCAGCCTTGACAAGGCCTACAGCATCGCTGCTGTCGAGGAGTGGATGACCCGGACGGCACTAAAGAGCAGCCGGAAGCTGTCGTTTGCTGTTGAGGAGAAGATCGACGGTATCTCAATTGTCCTCTACTACGAGGAGGGGGTGCTGACCAGAGCCCTGACCCGCGGGAACGGGTATGTGGGCAATGATGTCACCGCCAATGTCAAGACAATAAAACGGGTGCCGCTGCGGCTTAGCAGGGCGGTGACCATTGCCGTGCGGGGTGAGATATTTCTCCCCGTTGCCTCCTTTGAGCGGTTGAACAGTACCATGGAGATCCCCTATGCCAATCCTCGCAATCTGGCGGCCGGTACGATCCGCCGGATAAAGAGCAGCGAAACAGCACGGATACCCCTTGATATCTTCGTCTATGAAGGCTTCTTTACCGCGGCGGAAGAGACTCCTCTCTCACACAGTGACATGATCAAGGAGCTGGAAGATCTCGGATTACCGGTAAACCCTGCCATGGGGCTCTTTGTTGCGGAAAAAGAAGAGCAGCCGTCGGATAGTGATGTACCGGAAAGTTGGCAGGTCGGGACTTTTGCCGATGTGGGGCGCTATATAGAGGCTGCCGCGGCAGCACGGAGCAGCAGGGGGTATGAGATTGATGGGCTTGTGATCAAGGTCAACGAGCTGCCGGTACGTGAGATTCTCGGATATACCGGGCATCATCCCCGCTGGGAGATAGCCTTCAAGTTCGAGTCTCCTGAAGGGGTAACCCGCGTCCTTGGTATCGATGTGCAGGTTGGAAGGACCGGTCGCATCACCCCCGTTGCCAGAGTGGTGCCGGTGAAGATCGGCGGATCGGTAGTCTCGAACGTCACGCTACACAACCAGGACTATGTCGACCTGCTTGAACTGGCGATCGGGGATGAAGTGGCGGTCTCCAAGCGCGGTGATGTCATCCCGGCCGTTGAACGGGTCCTGGAGAAGTGTGATGAAGCTACGGGAACCTGGCATATGCCAGATTCCTGCCCATCCTGCGGGAGTGCGCTGGTACAGAGCGGCGCCCATACTTTCTGCCGTAATCCCGACTGTCCGGCGCAGCTGTTAGGTCGCATCCAGTTCTTTGCGGCAAAGGGACAAATGGATATCGACAACCTCGGTCCCGAAACGATCCAGTTCCTCATCAGTGAGGGTCTGCTGCACTCCATAGCCGATCTTTACCGCATAGATTACTTGCAGCTTGCAGGGAAACCGGGGTTTGGCGAGAAGAAATGCAGGCTCCTGCAGGAGGGGGTTGCGGAGAGCAGGGGACGGCCCTACGATCGAGTCATCGTAGCCCTTGGGATTCCCGATCTTGGCCGGAAGGCTGTCGAGCTGCTGATAGCCGACGGAATCCGTGATATCGGGAGTCTCCTCGCGCTTGCCGATGCAGGCGATACAGACCGGCTCACTTCTATCAGGGGATTTGGGGAGAAGAGCGCTGCATCCATAGTGCGGGAGCTGCAGCGCCCGCAGCTGCGGTCCCTGATTGATGAGCTGCGCGCCCTGGGCCTGAACTTCAGCGCACCCGAGGCAGAGACCTCGGAGACCCGGCTCCCGCAGATCTTTACGGGCGAGGTGTGGTGCGTAACCGGCAGCTTCGAGGCCTTCAAGCCGCGCTCGGTTGCAATGGAGGCGGTGGAGCAGCGGGGCGGACGCACGGTGAGTGCCGTCACCGGGAAGACCACCCATCTGCTTGCAGGCAGCGGGGCCGGCAGCAAGCTGCGGAAGGCAGCGGAGCTGGGTGTGAAGGTGGTCACCGAAGCTGAGTTCCTGGGGATGCTGGAATAGGCAGGTGCCGCAATGGTCAGCTGCGCAGTATAATTTTACATTTGATCTTCATGGAAAAAAGGTTGATTTTTCTATGAAGTCAATTGCCTTATAGGCTTCCAAGATACATGCTTGACTACATATTGCAATTGGTTCATTTACTTATCAAAAATGATAATATATTGCAATGAAATGGGAAGAGCTGTTTAAAACTGACTCTAAAGGCTCCATGCTGCCGGGCTCTTAACAAAACGCAGGAGTTCGTATAGTATACTGCACAAATCGGGGGCTGCGGGGATGCACTCCCGCTCAAATACTACGTATGTGATGAGGAGCCAAGATGAATGCCATTGCAAAGGAACTGAATGCTGTGCTTGAAGGGACAGCAGCAGCTGCACTGCTCTCCGATATGGGGAGATCATTTTACTTTCCAAAGGGAATTGTTGCCCAGTCGGCAGAGGCCAAGCAGAAGGCCACAACCTATAATGCCACTGTCGGTATGGCTACGAGCAAGGGGGTGCCCCTCTACCTGCCGTCAATCCTGCAGGAGTTCCCGAACATTGATGCTGCTTCGGTCTTCCCCTATGCACCCAATCCCGGGGATCCGCAGCTGAGGAAGCTGTGGCTCAGTGAGATGATCCGTAAGAACCCTGACCTAGACGGTAAACCGACATCTCTCCCCCTGGTAACCTCCGGTCTGACGCACGGGGTCTCAATTGTAGCCGATCTCTTTCTAGATGCCGGCGATTCAATCATCGTCCCCGATATGTTTTGGGGCAACTATCGCCTGGTCTTTGAAGTGCGCCGCTCAGCATCCATTCTCTCGTTTCCTTTCTTCACAGCTGAAGGCGGACTGAACCTTGCTGCTCTTGATGAGACAATAAATTCAATTCCAGGGAAGAAGGTGGCGCTAATCGTCAACTTCCCAAACAACCCGACAGGGTACTCACCTACCGAAAAGGAGGCCAGGGAGCTTACAGCCCTGCTGGTCCGTCATGCCGAAGCGGGGAAACAGCTGCTGGTAATGACAGATGATGCCTATTTCGGGCTCTTCTACGAAGCCGATACCTGCCGTCAGTCCCTATTTGCCTATCTGGCAGATGCCCATGAGAATATTCTTGCCATCAAGGGCGATGCTGCGACCAAGGAGGAGCTAGTCTGGGGCTTCAGGGTGGGGTTCCTGACCTATGCCGGCAAGGGTATGACAGAAGCACAGTATGATGCCCTGGTCCGCAAGACCATGGGCGCGATCCGCTCGACGGTATCGAACTGCAGCCGTCCTGCCCAGACACTGCTGCTCAGGGGTATGGCCAGCAGCAGCTATGCAGAGGAGAAGGAGCGGGCGTTTGCCATCCTCTCCGAACGCTACCAGGCAGTGAAGCAGGTCCTTGCCGGGTACCGGGATAATGATCTGCTGGTTCCGATGCCCTTCAATTCCGGCTATTTCATGGCCTTCACCTGTAAGGGGAGTGCCGAGGAGCTGCGGACATACCTCCTGGAGCAGTATGGCATCGGGACCATCTCAATAGGGGAGCAGTATCTCCGTATTGCTTACTCCAGTGTCGATATCGAGGATATCGCTGATCTCTACAGAACGTTGTACAAGGCGGCAGCCGAGGTATGGAAGTAAAACAGAAGCTCTACATTGTCGATGAGGACGGGAACAAGTTCCTCGGGATCGGGGTCCTGTGGCTGCTGAAGGCCATAGGTGAGAGTGGGTCCATCAGGCAGGCTGCCTCCGGCCTCAAACTCTCCTATACGAAAGCCCTGCGGATGCTGAATCGGCTTGAAGAGCATATGGAGCATCCTGTCATTACCCGACAGCATGGGGGGGAGTCGCGTCAGGGGGCAGCGCTAACCCCCTTCGGTGAGATGCTGATAGCGCAGTATGCTGCATTTCAGCAGCAGGTCAAGAGCAATACCGAAGAATCTTTCAATGGTTTCATGGTGGCATTGCAGCGATGGGAGGGAGATGGTGAAGGAACAGAAGCGTAGCAAAAGGACAAAGTCATACGATTTTTCCATAGAGAGTCTCGGCAAGGCTGCCATTCCCTCTCCGATTGCCATGTCCAGCCAGGTGGGGGACAATGTAGCGGATTATGTATGCGAGACAGAGGGGATTCTCTATGAGATCGATTCCCGAATAGATTCAGATAATCTCTCCGGGAACGAATCGCTCAACTGGGTGCAGCTGGCAGGTCCACGGGAGACGATATACTTCAACCCGGCACATGTGCATGCTGCCATTGTCACCTGTGGCGGACTCTGCCCCGGTCTCAACAATGTCATACGGGCGGTGGTGCGCTGTCTCTGGTATCGTTACGGAGTACGCCGGATAAGCGGTATTCCCTACGGATACCGTGGACTGCTTCCAGAAAGCAGGTTTGAACCGATACAGCTTGATCCCGATCTTGTCGATGACATCCAGATGAAGGGCGGAACGATCCTCGGTTCTGCCCGGGGCGGAGGAGACCGGGTCTCCGAGATTGTCGATTCCATTGAACGCATGAACATCAACATACTTGTTACCGTCGGGGGAGACGGTACCCTGCGGGGAGCTGATGAGATTGGGGAGGAGATTCTCAAGCGGGGTCTGAAAATCTCCGTAATCGGTATTCCCAAGACTATCGACAACGATCTCTCCTTTATCCAGAGCTCCTTCGGATTTGATACGGCCGTCTCCACCGCAGTGCAGTCTGTACGGGGGGCTCATGTTGAGGCGCATGACAGTATCAACGGTATCGGCCTGGTTAAGGTGATGGGACGGGCGTCAGGGTTCATAGCTGCCCATACGGCACTGGCCATGAGTGATGTGAACTTCTGTCTGATCCCCGAGAATCCCTTTGACCTTGATGGGGAGTATGGGCTGCTCAACAGTCTGAAGAGGCGTATCCTTGACCGACGGCATGCCGTCATCCTGGTGGCTGAAGGGGCCGGGCAGAATCTGATGGAGGAGAGCGCGGGAACGGATGCCTCCGGTAACCGGCGGCTCAATGATATCGGTGTATTTCTCAAGGAGCAGATCACAGACTTCTTCCGCAATGAAAAGATCGAGGTGAACGTCAAGTATATTGACCCGAGCTATATCATCCGCAGTGCTCCGGCAAACCCCAACGATTCGATCTACTGCTCCCGTCTCGGAGCCCATGCGGTGCATGCCGCCATGGCGGGCAAGACACGGACCCTGATCAGTCTGCTGCACAACAAGTTTGTGCATATTCCCATTCAGGTTGCAGTATCTGAACGCAATTTTGTTGATACCGAAGGCAGCCTCTGGAGGGATGTGTTGGAGAATACCCGGCAGCCGGTCTCCATGCTGAACTGAGACACTGCAGGGCATGTTTCCGCAGGCAGGTCACCGATCTCCCTGCATAAGGATTTCTTTGTACATGAGTTCTTGGGTGCCAATAACGGAAAGCGGTACAGAGACTCCGGGTTCCCTGGTTTGCAATGTACTTTAGTCTGAAAAAAACGATAAAAAAATCCTGAAATTACTTGATTTCTTCCCCCAATATGACTATGTTAAAGGCGCAAAGCATAACCAGCCTGAAGGCTCCCGATGAAGCTTCCAGGTGTAAGCAGTGTTAAAGTTTTTTGTAACTTTTCTCAGGTATTGTTGTTACTATTTTTGAGAAGAGAGCATGAGACTTTTTTCATCGACCTCCTTTTGATGTTCCCCTCAGGGTTTTGACCTCCTTTTCCCTGAGGGGTTTTTTTTGTCCCAATAAGCCAGGTGATACCGTAGAAGCTTATTCTGCAGTTTCAAACGGTAAAATTCCGTACATATATCCGCTCATTAGTAAAAATGTGATCAAAATCGATGATCTGCAGTTGCGGTATGCATAGTTAGACAGGATAATAATCTGTATATACTAGTGATGATGGTAAGCAGGTATTGTATGAGCAGATATAGATCATCTCTTTGCATGATTGCAGTATCGGTACTGTTGACACTCTCTCCCCTGTTACACAGTCAGAATACGTACCAATCACAGTCCGGTCCTCCATCAGTGCTGGCAGGTGCAGAAATTGGCTATCCCCCATACTCAATTGCAGATGCATCAGGAGAAGCTGACGGATTTTCAGTAGAGTTGCTCAGAGCGGCTTTACAGGCCATGGGGCGTGATGTTGTGTATAGTGTCGGAACATGGGATGCTATCAGGAAAGATCTTGAAACTGGTCGTGTGGATGCGCTGCCCCTGGTTGGGAAAACTCCTGAGCGCGAGGATGTTTTTGACTTTACCTTCCCGTACATGACTATGAACGGTTCGATAATTGTGCATAAGGATACGGAAACCATCCATTCCATCGAAGATCTGCATGATAAGAGCATAGCTGTGATGGAGGGGGATAATGCTGAGGAATATGCACGTCGCACCAATCTTGGCAAAGCAATAATCACAACGCCTACCTTCTCGGAAGCCCTGAGGATGGTGCAGGAAAAGAGGGTGGATGCTGTCCTCATCCAACGCCTCGTCGCCCTTCAGTTGATAAAGGCAGAAGAGTTGTCTGATCTGCGGGTAACCGGCTCACCTGTCATGGATTTTCAGCAATCCTTCTGTTTTGCAGTCAGAGAGGGAAACAGTGATCTTCTTGCACTGCTGAATGAAGGCCTTTCGGTAGTTATTGCAGATGGAACCTATGACAGGCTGTTTTCCAAATGGTTTGGCCCGTTACAGGCTGTCGGCAGGACGGTGGATAGAGTGGTCATCGGCGGGGACAGATCATACCCACCATATGAGTTTCTCGATGAAAATGGCGAGCCCACCGGATTCAATGTAGATTTGACCAGAGCTATTGCAGAAGAGATAGGCATAGAAGTAGAGATTGTGCTGGATCAATGGTCAGCTACATACGAGAACCTCATAGATAGAGAGATAGATATTGTTCAGGGAGTTTTTTACTCCCCCGACAGAGATGAAGTGCTGAGCTTTTCCCAACCGCATTCGATAGTAAGCCATGTCATAGTAGCAAGGAAGGGTGAATATACTGATCTCAGGACGATGGAGGATCTGGAAGGATTGTCCATCCTTGTCATGGATCAGGATATCATGCACCAGAAAGCACTTGATTTCGGTTATGAAGAGCACATCATAACTGTTGCGAATCAGGAAGATGCGTTGAAGATGCTTGCTGAAGGTACCGGGGACTGTGCCCTGGTTGCTGAAATGCCGGCACTATACTGGATGGAAGAGAGTGATCTCAACAATCTTGCTATCGGTAGTCAGGTCCTCAGTCTGGATTACTGCTATGCCTCGCTGGATAGAAGTGAATCTGCAATTCTCATAATGGAATTTACTGAAGGTTTGGCCTCGCTGAAAGCAAAAGGAACTTACAGAGCGATCAGTAATAAGTGGTTTTCTGTGTATGAACAGCCGGCTGTCTCATTCATGGATGTACTCAGGATTTTGTTTTTCATACTAATTCCGATTGGGGCAGGTGTCTTAGTCGTAGGTATCTGGTCATTACTGCTGAGAAAGCAGGTACAGACAAAAACAGCAGAACTGCAGGAAGAAATCAATAAGAGGAAACATGCACAGCAAAAAATTGCTGCCAGTGAGAAACAGTTCAGGGAGTATGTGCAGCATGCTCCGATAGGAATTTTTGTTGTGAATGAAAAAGGGGATTACGTAGATGTGAACCCCTCTGCCGAAAGAATTACCGGTTACTCCCGGTATGAGCTCCTGACTATGAATATCGCGGGTTTTGCCGTTGCTGAGGAGTACGGCAGTACTGAGCAGGCGTTCAAGAAACTATTGGATACGGGATTTCTCAGTATAACCCAGCAATTTAAACGGAAGGACAAGACCATTGGGTACTGGACAATCGATGCCGTGAAGTTGTCAGAGACCAGGTTCCTGGGCTTTTCCAGCGAAATATCCGAACTCAAGCAAGCCGAACAGGCAATCCGTGACGATCGGGAAAGGTTGCGTGTCACTCTACGAAGCATAGGAGATGGCGTGATCACCACTGATATTGAGGGTAAGGTCCAGTTGATGAATAAAGTAGCAGAGAATCTTACCGGTTGGAGCCAGCAGGAGGCTGAAGGAAATAATCTCAGTGAAGTCTTCCGGATTACCCATGAATACACAGGCGTTACTGTTCCGAATCCTGTGGATCAGGTGCTGCGAACCGGTACCATAGTGGAGTTAGCCAATCATACCATGCTCATCTCAAGATCGGGAACGAAATATATTATTGCCGACAGCGGAGCTCCCATACGGGATGATCGCAGCAGGATAATTGGGGTAGTACTGGTTTTCCGTGATATCACCCATGAGGAGCGCATGAAAGAGCATCTGCAGCAGGTCGCAAAAATTGAATCCCTGGGAATCCTTGCTGGCGGGATTGCCCATGATTTCAACAACTTGTTGAGTGGCATCTTTGGGTATCTGGAACTTGCCCGTGAAGCAGCCAGTAATGAATATACCAATAGGGAATACCTGGATGAGCTGATGCCAATCATGGACAGGGCAAGAAACCTGACTCGGCAGCTGCTGACTTTCTCAAAAGGTGGGGATCCCGTGCGGGAACGCGGCTATCTGCAGAAACTGATTGAGGAAAGTGTTGCTTTTTCACTTTCAGGGTCGAACATACAAGCTCACTTAGCTATTGATCCGGGTTTGTGGATCTGTGATGTTGATATGCAGCAGATCGGTCAGGTTATTGATAACATCGTGATAAATGCACAGCAGGCCATGCCGAAAGGAGGTTCTGTTACCGTACGTGCCGAGAATCTGACTTTGGGTGTCGGTGATGCTGCTGTCCTGAATCTTTCCCCGGGTGATTACGTACACATAGCCATTGAAGATACCGGGAGTGGGATCCCAGAAGATATCATAGAGAGGATATTCGATCCCTTCTTTACCACCAAAGAGCATGGCAGCGGAATCGGGCTGGCTACGTGCTTTTCGATAGTCAGCAAACATGACGGCATGCTGACAGCGGAATCGCCGCTGGGCAAGGGAGCTCTCTTCCATGTATACCTGCCGAAAGCCGATGACAGTTCGGAGAGAACCGCTCTGAAGCATCTCACAGAGCATAGAGGAACAGGCACTGTCCTGGTACTGGATGACGAACCGTTCATCAGAAAGATAATGCATGAAATGCTAGTATCAATGGGGTATACGACAGTCTCATTCGATGATGGAGAACTAGTATTGGATTTCTGCAGAACAAGACAGCTTGCCGGCGAGCATGGCGATGCAAATGGAATAGTGGCTGCTTTTTTTGATCTGACAATATCGGGAGGTCTCGGCGGCAGGGAAGTGATTGATGCAATCCGTTCAATGTGCCCGGATATTCCTATCTTTGCCATGAGTGGTTACTCAGCCGATGATATCTTGGCACACCCGGAGAGTTACGGTTTTACGGCAAGTATTCCGAAACCTTTTTCAAAGGGTGAGCTTGCAGTGCTTCTGGCATCATATCTGAAGAGTGCTGAACAGATTGATTAGCTGACCTGTAGTACATCAACTGTTTGGGTATCAGGAAATCATGATATCGTACTATACTGCATTGATCGTTGATGGGTACAGGATAATTTACTGTATAACAATAGCTGGTCTTATGAGTATTCTCAAGAGTTTTAAACCATGCTAGGATTGTAGGTGGTGTGTGATTTTTCAAAAAGATGGAGCATAGTGGTGCAAAAAGAGTTTAAAATACTATTCTTGGATGATGATCCGATGATCAGGAAGCTGTTTCAGTCCTTCTTTGCTGCCAGCAAGGCAAACAGTACTACCTATTTATCTAAGGATGGTAAAAGCATTCCATATACATTTAACCTGACGTGCAGGGCCTCCGGGGAGGAAGGGGTCGCAATAGTACAGAAAGCCTGTGCTGAACAGCATCCGTTTTCTGTAGCCTTCATTGACATCAGAATGCCCCCTGGAATGGACGGAATCACTACAGCGGCTGAGATCAGAGCCATAGATCAGGATATTGAGATAGTTATAGTAACAGGAGATATGATAGTCGATCTCAGCCAGATACATACAGCTGTTCATCCGCTGCATAAAGTGCTGCTGCTCAACAAGCCGTTTACCAGATTGGAGATTCAGCAGACTGTGCTTTCACTGTCAGAAAAGTGGGCTGCCCTGATACAGAATCGAAAACTGCTGAAGAACCTGGAAGCTGCCGTTGATCAGACCAGTCAGGAAATTGTTAAGACACGGGATAACTACCGGGAAATCTTTGAAAATGCGACAGAGATCATCCTCAGCCTGAGCCTTGACGGGCAGCTGCTGTTTGTAAACCCCATGTGGGAAAAGCTGCTCGGGTATACAAAAACACAAATCCAACAAAAATCCATCTATGAATACATTGCACCGAACAGGCGTACAGAGTTTCGCTCCTTACTGGGGCAGGTATCCTCCGGCAGATCTGAGATTATGGTTGAAACAGCACTTGTGGCAAAATCGGGTGCAAAGATTTATGTGGAAGGAAGCATTGTGCCACGATACCGGGATGGTGAGATTATTGGGTTATCGGTATTTTTGCGCGATGTATCCGAACGTAAGGAGATGGAGACGGCGCTGCATATCACAACCGATAATCTGAGAAGAATTTTTCCCAGTGTCATCCATACACTGGCAACCACGGTAGAAATCCGTGACCCATATACAGCCGGTCACCAGGTTAGAGTTGCAAATTTGTGTTACCGGATTGCCACTGAGCTCAAGATCAATGAGAGTATTGTTGAAGGACTGTATATTGCCGGGCAACTGCATGATATCGGGAAAATTTCCATACCTGCCGATATTCTGAGCAAACCGGGAAAGCTGCATGAAGCCGAATACCAGCTGATTCAGCAGCATGTCATGATTGGATACAACCTCCTGAAGAACATTGAGTTCCCCTGGCCGGTGGCAGAATATATTCTGCAGCACCATGAGCGTAATGACGGCTCCGGGTATCCCCAGGGCTTGAAACGGGATGAAATCTCTCTGGAATCAAAGATTCTCATAGTTTCAGATGTGGTTGAAGCGATATCGTCCCATCGTCCATATAGGCCCTCGCTGGGAGTTGATGCAGCCAGAGAAGCAATAATCAGTGGGAAAGGCACATTGTTTGAAGATGAGGTGGTGGAAGCCTGTCTCAGTGTCCTGGAACAGAATCCCTCTTCCCTGGATGAAACGAAAGAGTTCTGGTAGGTATCCAACGTAATCCTGCAGGAGATGCTGTGGAATCGGGGCTTCTATGCTTCTCCACACCCTTGCGGCAAGAATTTGCGGTTATGGGCAAAGAAAACAACATATCTGCTTCTTGCTGAACAGCTCTCTTCTCAGGGAGATGCCTCAGTCACTCCAACCGATCGGGGACGTATTTCCCTGCAAACAGGCAGCAACCTGAATAGTATTCCTTCTTCAGATAGAGCCTGTTCTTCTTTCAGCACAGAGAGAGTTGCGAATATCCCTGGCTATAGCCCTGCATCGCAGGATGACAGCCAGAGCAATCCTGCAGGCAGGAGTTGCTTATCAGGATGACAGTTGGGGTTCAATCCTGATAAGCAACTCCTGCCTGCAGGATTGCTCTGGCACATATCAGGAACCGATTGCCTTCTGCCGCTTCATGTGATCGAGAACTACGATGGCAGCCATAGCTTCGACAACAGGTACGATACGGGGGCAGATGCAGGGGTCATGCCTTCCTTCAGTGGAGATAGTGGTCTCCTCACCAGATACGGAGAGCGTCTGCTGCTGTTTTGCGATGGAGGAGGTTGGTTTCACGGCAATGCGGAAGATGATCTCTTCTCCGGTGGTTATGCCGCCAAGCACCCCTCCGGCATGGTTTGTCTGGAAACCGCTGCTGTCCATCCAGTCATTGTGCTCACTCCCGAGCATATCGGCACAGCCGAAACCCGAACCAATCTCAAATCCCTTGACAGCTCCCAGTGAGAGCATGGCCTTGGCAAGGTCGGCATCGACTTTGTCAAACACCGGTTCACCGAGTCCTGCCGGAATTCCCCCGATCCGGCACTCCACAATGCCCCCCGTACTGTCATGCTCTTCGGCTAGTGCCAGGATTCGCGTTTCCATCTCTGCGGCAGCCTGCAGGTCACAGGCTCGCATCGGGTTCGCTTCGATGACATCCGGATCAAAGGATGTGCACTGAATTCCGGCAGCCCTCAGGGTGTAGGCAGTGAAGGAGATGTCGTGTCCAGCAAGGATTTTCTTGGCCACAGCACCTGCTGCAACCCTGGCTGCCGTCTCGCGTCCCGAAGCCCTTCCGCTGCCTCGGTAGTCCCTGATGCCGTATTTTTTCAGGTAGGTAAAATCGGCATGTCCGGGTCTGAACTTATCTTTGATAGCCGCATAAGCAGTAGGCTGCTGGTCACTGTTGTACAGAATCAGCAGCAGCGGGGTTCCGGTAGTCCTGCCTTCGAATAATCCCGAGAGGATATGAACCGTATCACTCTCCTTGCGCGGGGTGGTGACCTGTGACTGTCCCGGTTTCCGGCGATCCAGTTCCTTCTGGATATCCTGCTCATGAAGTTCCACACCCGGGGGAACCCCGTCAACTACGACCCCGACAGCTCCGCCGTGGGATTCCCCGAAGGTGGTAATGGTGTAGAGTGTTCCGAAATTGCTTCCCGGCATAGAAGACCTCCCTGATCCTGCTGCGTAACTGTATAGTAACGGTTTGCAGAGTGATTGTGTAGAGGGGAACTGCTTTTCCCGGGGTATCTATATTTCCCGTAACTCAGCGACCTGCAAATGGGGTATGCTCCTGTGCTGCCGGGGCGGCACTCCCTTTCTGACACTCTGGAGTATCTGGAGGCAGTCGCCGTGCGAGACAAGTACAATGCGCCTGCCGGAGAAGGAGCGCTCAATTTCCAGCAGGAGAGCGTTCATACGCTCTGCCACGGCTTCAGGACGCTCCACACAGGTTTCCGTTGCATCGGAGCCTTCTTCATCCTGCTTCCAGACGGTATGGTAGCTCGCATCATCTTTGTCCTCAAATATGCCGAAGAAGCGTTCCCGCAGGCCTGCATGGAAGAACAGTTCCCGGGTATGCCATGTTTGCTGCAGGATCTCAGCGGTCTCCCGGGCCCTGAGAAAGTCCGAGGCGTAGATAACTGTGTCTGCATCCCCGGGGAAAGCTGCAGCTGCCGAGCGAACCTGCCGCTCTCCCGCTGCCGTGAGACCATACTTCACGGTTCCGACAGCTGGATCGCTGACAATGAGGTGTTTGGTATTTGCCAGGCTTTCGCCATGACGCATGATGAAGATTCGGTTGTGCTGAAGCATGATTCTATCTCCCCTATCTTCGATAACAGCAGGCTAACGAAAGGACAGGATCTCATCCAGTCCCTTCCTCGGACGCAGAGAGGGGTTTTCAGCGGGCCAGCCGAGGGTGATTATGCTCACAGCAAACTGGTCATCCGGCAGATTGAGGATCGGCTTGATATCCTGCTGCTCATACCATGCGACACAGCAGGTACCGAGACCTCGCTGTTCAGCTGCCTGGATCAGATAGGCCATGGCAAGGGCTGCATCCCTGATTGACTCCTTAAGCTCCTGCTCCGGGCTTGTTTCCGAGGCCCTGAATTGAGGGTCCGGGGACCATGCCGACACATCTGCAATGCATACCAGGAAGATGGGGGCAGAGAGCATCCATCGCTGGGCATGCGATGCTTCGGCCAACCGCTCCTTCAGGGCTGTATCCCGGACCGCAATGAAGCGCCAGGGCTGGAGGTTTTTTCCCGAGGGAGCCTGCCGGGCATAATCGATCAGCTCCCTGACAAGGGATTCGCTTACCGGGGTATCAAGATAGTTGCGTATGCTTGTTCGTCGCTGTTCAGTATTCACTGCGCTATCCTGTCACTCCGTGCCCGAAAGCAGCTTGAAGTAGGCCTGCAGGGTTGCATCGGCAGCACCGGAGAGCACCTGCTTCGTCAGCAGCTTGCCGAGTTGTACCCCCTCCTGGTCAAACGAGTTAATATTCCAGCAGAACCCCTGGAGCATGACCTTATTCTCATAGTGTGCCAGCAGCGCACCGAGGGCTGCCGGAGTCAGCATCTCTCCATGGATGAGGCTGGAAGGCCGGCCGCCGGGAAACTGCTTGTTGGGGTTCTCATCATCCTTGCCTCTGGAGAAGGCCACGATCTGGGCCGCGAGGTTGGCATTGAGCTTCTCCTGGCTGGTACTGCCCTCCACGACAATGTCCTCACCGAACTGCGATCTGCTGAACCCGATGAACTGCAGCGGGATAATGTCTGTTCCCTGGTGCAGCAGCTGGTAGAAGGAGTGCTGCCCGTTGGTTCCCGGTTCACCGAAGATGACCGGGCCGGTGGAGTAGGAGAGAGCTTTACCCTGACGGTTGACCTGCTTGCCGTTGCTCTCCATGTCGAGCTGCTGCAGATGTGCGGCAAAGCGGTGCAGGGCCTGCGAGTAGGGAAGGATTGCAGTAACCGGATACCCCGCCACATTGCGCAGATAGACACCAATCATTGCATCCATCAGGGCGGCATTCTCCCTGATATCCTCTTTCAGGGCTGCGCTGTCGGCTTCATGGGCACCCGCAAGCAGCTCTCTGAAGGTCTCGAACCCGAAAGCCAGGCTCAGCACAAGTCCACCCACTGCGCTGGTGGATGAGTACCTACCCCCGATGTAGTCGTCGATGAAGAAGCTCTCAAGATACTCATCAGATTTTGCCAGGGGGCTGCTCTCACTGGTCACGGCAACCATGTGTCCGGAAGGGATGATACCCTGAATGCCGGAATCGGCGATGCTCTTGAGGGCCAGGTCCCTGTTGGTCAGGGTCTCTTGGGTGGTCCCGCTCTTGGAGACAAGAATAAAGAGGGTCCGTTCAAAATCTATTCGCTTCAGCACGGCTGCAGCGTCATCGGGATCAACGTTTGATATGAATTCGGCCTGCATGCGCTGCAGGCCTCCTGCCCCGGCATACCCCTCAAGGGCAAGATAGAGGGCGCGGGGACCGAGGTCTGACCCGCCTATCCCGACCTGCACCACGGTGGTGAAACGCTTCCCGGTCGAGCCGGTAACGGCTCCCGAGTGAACGTCACGGCAGAAGCGCTCAATCCGCTGCAGCTGATTCTGGTAGAAGGCGCAGGCATCCCTGCCGTCAATTTGGATCTTGTCACTCAGGGTGCCGCGGGTAAGATGGTGCAGTACAGCCCGATTCTCACCGGTATTCATCCGCTCCCCGTTGAGGAGCATCCGGTATTTTGCGATAAGCTGCTGCTCATCGGCCAGTTGCTGCAGTAATTTAATACTCGCATCATCCACCGGTTCAGCCGCATAGTTGTAGGCAAGGCCGCCGCCGATCGAGATGGTGAAGGAAGTGACCCTCTCCGGGTCAAGTTGCCCCTGATGCAGAGGAAGTTGTTTCAGTTTTGGAAAGGCGGTAGTTTCTGTGAGGTTCCTGAATTGGATGTCCATGCTGTATCTCCTGCGTTACTCCATCAATAAGGCAGGTGAAATGATGGTTGTCAACCAACGCTGCCTTATGCTTCCACTTCAGGAATCCGTTTCCTAAAGCTGTGTATGAGGTCCTCTTTCGTCATACCCTCCCGCAGGATGACGAAGATCGTATCGTCACCGGATTCAAGCGCTGGGTCGGGAACTGGATCAAAAAGAG
>CAZSBC010000019.1:0-28713 GCA_964605195.1 uncultured Spirochaetales bacterium
ATTTCCTTTCAAGTAAGGGGATTGGTTTCGTGGAGTTCACCATGCAGTCCGGGTTCTCCCGAAACTCATCAATGAGCCCCTGTCGTTTCTTTACCGGAACCTTGCCGCTGAACTCCACGAAACCAATCCCCTTACTTGAAAGGAAATTTCCGACAAGGAAGGCCATTGTCGTCCATTCGGTGAAGACCACTGCCTTCCTCCCGTTATCAATGACCACTTCCTGGAGAATATCGGAAAGCTCGGCAAGCTTGGGTGAATAGTTTGTCTCCTTGTCTATGAGGAAGGTCGAATTGCAGACCATCCGCATGCAGAGCAGAATCTTCTGCAGTTTCTTCACATCAATCGGGGTGAGAAATTTCTTCTTCGCCAGTCTCAGGAGACCGGACATATATCCCTGATGAATCTCTTCCTGCTTCGGGTGGAGGGCTATGTAGTAGGTGTTTTCAACTATTTCCGGAAGAGAGTCGAAGACCTCATCCTTTGTGCGGCGAATCAGCAACGGCTTGAGTTTGTCATGGATGATATCAAGATTGCGGTATCCGACAATCTTGTTTCTCTTCTCCCTGCTGAGCCGGTAATGGGTCGCCGCAAATGCCCACAGCGGTGTCAGCAACCCGGGGTCACAGAATTGTATGATGCTGTAGAGATCCTGTAGGCGGTTCTCGAGCGGAGTCCCGGTGATGACGAGTGAATGGATGCGCGGAATGCGGTTGATTGCCCGATGGGTCTTCGTCTCAAAGTTCTTTATTCGCTGGGCTTCGTCAAGGATGACAAAATCCGGCTCCCAAAGCTCCACGGTGGTGATGTCACGCATCAGGGCTTCATAATTGGTGATCTTGAAGAAAGCATCGTCATGGAGATAGGCATTGATACGCTCTTCCCGGGATCCTGCAATCACAAGCGAACTCTCCTCGGTGAACTTCCTGATCTCCAGGTCCCACTGGCTCTTCAGGGATGCCGGACAGACGATCAGTGTCTTGGTGAAGCCGAAAGCCCTCTTCTTCATGATAGCCGCAGTTATTGCCTGCAGCGTCTTTCCAAGGCCCATCTCGTCAGCTATGACTGCGGTCTTCCTGAAGACCGAGAACTCAATTCCTGCTTTCTGGTAGGGATAGGGAACTGCTTTCAGGAAAGAGTAGTCAGGAGTGAACTCCCCGGCTGTTCTTGCAAGTTCCTGATCGGAGAATATCCTGCTCATCTGCTGAATGAGGAGCTCGTCAAAGATCAGGCTGCTTCCCTCTGGGCGTTCTGACTGTGAAGCGAAAAGGTGGTAGAGGGGAATAATATCCTTTTTCGTATAGATACAGAACCGGGGATCAATGACAACCGTTCTCTGCCGCTTGCCATGAACAACATGGTACTCGAGGGTTTTCCCTGTTCGCGTCAGGGGAGTGAAGAGCTCCTCAATCTGAGCCCTGATATCATCATCGTAAATCGTTTCGTAGTAACAGACCGGTTTCTGCATATAGGCGTTCCACGTGAGGTGGATGAAGGGGAACGACTCGTTCTTTGCCTCAGACGTGAAAGATGCACTGCTCTGCAGCGAATTGTGGGCAAAGATAAGGTGTTTGCAGATATCGAGGTGGTTGACGGCAAAATCGGCGCAGGTACAGTGGCCGCGGATCTCTTCTGCATCATAGATCGTCACGGTGTACTCCTGGGCCTGCTTGGTCCGTACAGTATGCTGCCCCTTGAAGAGATCGCCGGGAAACAGCCTGAAGTATTCATCCTCAGCTCGTTTCCAGCGGGAATCAATGGCAGTCTGCCTGATCTCCTCCGGTGTCAGTACATCAGGATCCTGCCCCTTGTCGCTGTCTGGCTGCGCCGTCAGTTCCTCAATGCTCTGATACTCGGGGAAGGCGGAGTTCTTGATCCTTCGTGACAGATCAAGATGGGCAGCCACAATATGCTTGCAGCCCCCGTGAGGGTAGGGACAGGTGCATGAGGAGACAATATGCGTCTCCCCCGCAACCTCTTCACCCTGAATGGTAACCTCATACTCTCCATAGGTGCCGTTGAAGCTGTACCGGTAAGTTGGTGGAGATGCTTCGTAATCTGTCAGGGCATACCCCCCGAGATTGTAAAGGTTCTCACCTCTTGTATAGATAACAGGGGTTCTGGCCAGATCATTACGGATGTACTCAATACTCAATTCTTTATACATGCCATTTTATAGCACAATTTGCCAATAGTTCACAATCTGCAATCATTAGTCAAGAATACCTTTGTCAGTATACTTCATCCTATTTTTCACTCTCTATACTGCTGATACAGATAAAAATGATGAATTACCCTGTTTCATCAAGCAGATTGCTGACGTAGTTATACAGAATTGCTTAAAACCAGTGTTTGAAAGTTAATTTCCTCTCCCGAGGTCTTGCTTTTCAGCTTCCGGATATCGGCAGATGACTTCCTGAAATTCATTTTCCATTGCATCAATCAGTTATTATCCGCAGGTCCCCAAATACTGAAAACTGTGTCCCGGCTCTGTCGTATTTACAAGACGCCGTTATTGTGATATAAGCATGGTAAAGATGAGTAAATAACTATTTCTCGGAGTCTGTTCAGGTGAATGGTATCTGGATCAAACATAGTTTGTTACTCATCATTAGAATTTGCTTAATACTTTTGATTGTTGCTTTTTTCTTATGCAGTAACGGGTGTGTAACCAACCTTCCTGAATATATAAGTAAAACCCCATCCGAGAAATTCGGTCACGTCATAACCCTTTTTGATAACCAAGATGTAAATGGAGAGACATATTCCGGTATAGTGCCCCTTGATTGCTGTCCGAATGAATACTTTGAGCAGAATGTACCCTACTGTGGTGGATTCTCAATAGCAGCACTCTTAAGTGCATATGGCCTGTATCATGGAGAGCCTATAGAGAGATACATGTCTGATCTGGGAAGACTGGTTGGCGGCATGCTTCCTAACGATATGATTAATTCACTGGACCGTGAAGGTATCCAGGCAGAATTGAAACGGGCGTTTGGGTTGCCTGATGATGTGAAGCTTCAGTTGCTGCGGGACGAAATCGACAGAGGAGTACCGGTGACAATCCTTGTGGGAAACGGGTATGAGAAGAGTGGTATATTCTCAAGTTCAAAAAGTCAGGGGGCAACCCACCTGCACTGGGTTACCATATGGGGATATCATGATGAAGGGTTCTTCATCTATGACTCAGTAGTCCATCCCTACCATTATCAACCGGTACCAATCGGAAATGTGTCCAGAAGCAACGAGGAATTATTACGAGATTGGGTACGCCCCTTCTATCTGTCCCCGTTTATCGGGAATACTTATATTACGATAGATGAACCGCAGTTCCATATCAAGAATGCCGTGAAGCAAGTGATTGGTTTACCGAATTAGCCGACATGGAACAGTAAATTTCTTTGGTGGTCAAGGTGCCAGGAACCAGATACAGAAAACCGGAATCAGGATTATCCCGATTCCGGTTCAGATTGTGCTGTGTAAATAGCTACAGCAGGTTGACGGTAGCTGATAATCCCAATAATCCAGTAGAGGGGATTTGGAGTTCTCCAGGATCAAAACTCGGGTCAAGAATTTGCCCCAATCGCAGGGTGGTATCCGTCAGGAAATAGGCGCCGACCGAAACAGGTCCCAGATTAACATCTGCGGACAGCCTTCCCCACAATGGCAGGTTTTCATACCCATAATACTCAATATCAGAGTAGAACAATCCACCCGTTGATGCGGCTACGGTAAAAGCCGGGCCGACAGTGACAGCCACATCAACCAACCCCAGCAGTTCCAATGATACTCCTGCACCTGGGAATACATAAGCATACATATAGTAATCATCTTCATATTCACCATACTCTATGGGCAGTATCAGAGAGGATACCTCGAACAGCGAAACGTTGAACCTGATGTCTCCGCCAATAAGGAAATCATCAACGGTGAGATCAGTTGGATCAATGGCGAAATCTTCATTCAGTTCCACAGATTGGAGATACGTTGCCGATACACCTAACTGCAAACCGAATAAATCCCCTGCAAAGACTGAAGCAGGTATCAGCAGCAGCACCGCAGTCAAAACTATCAAAATTTTCTTTTTCATATTGCCTCCACTTTATACAATCTATACTTAAAAATACTACAGCCCTGCCGGGAGGGAAAGGGTTTTCGGGAAAAAAAGTTTACTTTTTTTGTGAACTTAATTACAGCAAGCGAAATATGCATTTTCCCGCAGTCAGATCTGTTCCCAAGAGCAGTGCTTTGCAGAGGTGCTAGATCGTGTTCTTGTGTGGGAAATTACCGAAGGTAACCCCGTAAGCTGTGCAGAAACCATGCAGGCAGCCCGGAGATGTAATCTCGGACTGCCTGCAGTGAATGGCGAATATTTTAGTTCCTAGCTGAGCGGGAATCTGCTGCTTATCATTGCATAGTCCTCATCGGAAAGCGTGATTCCCGAAGCTCCCACCGACTCCTCAAGCTGCTCGGGAGAGGTGGCCCCGACAATGACGCTGCTGATACCCGGATTCCTGAGAATCCAGGCCAGGGCAAGCTGGGCTAGAGACAAATTATACTTTTCGGCTATCGGGCGCAGGCCGTCTATCCTATCAAGCAGCTCTATATCGGCAAGCTGGTCCCTCATGAATACATTCTGGCGCTCATTGCTGCCCCGGGTGCCTGCCGGCACCTTGCCGCCGGAGTACTTGCCGGTGAGGATCCCCTGGGCAATCGGTGAGAAGTTGGCCGTCCCCATGCCGTGGGAGACGCAGGTAGGCAGAATTGATTTTTCAATCTTCCGGGCCAGCAGGTTGTACAGCGGCTGGTTGATGATAGGAGCATGCCAGCCCCGTTCACTGCATATGCGTACAGCGTCGGAAATCTGCTCTGCGCTCCATTCGCTTGTACCCCAGTAGAGTACCTTGCCCTGCCGGATGACATCCTCGATGGCCTCGATCGTCTCGACCAGGGGAGTGTCCGGGTCAAAGCGGTGGCAGTAGAAGATATCGACATACTTCAGCTTCAGCCGCTCCAGGCTCCCTTCTATCGAGTCAATGATGTGCTTCCGGCTGAGTCCCTTGTCGGTGGCATGCTTTGAAATTGGCCAGAAAGCCTTGGTGGCCACCACATAGTGGCTGCGCCCATAGGCAGGCAGCACCTGCCCGAGCAGCTCCTCTGCCTTGCCGGCCTCATAGGCATCAGCCGTGTCGATATAGTTGATACCAAGCTCGAAGGCCCGCTTGATAATAGCCTTTGCCGTATCAAGCTCCACCTGGTTGGCAAACGTCAGCCAGGAGCCATAGGCGATCTCACTGACCTGCAGCCCGGTCTTTCCCACTCTTCTGTATTCCATATAGTACTCCTCATAAGAAATTATCTGTCTTGCAGTATGTGCATGCACATACCATATATAAATATACTACAGGGAGACCGCATCGTGTAGCCGTTGAATATCATGCAGGGAGAGTAGAGGGGAGGATGTGGTGGAGAGGATGGGAGAAATTCACCAACTGCATCCGAAAACCATGACTTGCCGCTGTATCTCCGGTATACTGACCGAACAGAGATACCAGGAGAAGAGGAGAGAACAGGTGATTGAACTAATGGCACGACGGAGAAGCATACGCTCCTATACAGATGAGCAGGTAGGTGAAGAGGATATTGATGCCCTGCTGCAGGCGGGACTGCTCTCCGCCTCCTCCCGCGGCATCCGACCCTGGGAGCTCTTGGTGGTAACCGCTAAGGAGCAGCTGCAGGCCCTCTCGAAGGCAAAGGCCCATGGAGGCGCATTTCTCTCAGGTGCACCCCTCGGTATCGTGGTACTGGGAATACCTGAGGCAAGCGATGTATGGGTAGAGGATGCCTCAATAGTTGCATCCAACCTGCTGTTGGAGGCAGAATCGCTGGGGCTCGGAGCCTGCTGGATACAGATACGCAACCGGAAATCCGCTGACGGAACCTCAGCTGAAACCGTAGTCCGTCAAATACTCACTATCCCCGAAAGCAGGAGCGTCGAGGCCATCATAGCCATCGGGCATCCATCCGAGGAGAAACCGGGGTACAGCCGGGAGGGACTCCACTGGGAGAAGGTCTTTCGGGAGCGCTGGCAGGATACCCCTGAGAAGTGATAGAGGCGATATAGGAGATACCGTATGGTGACAATGCAGCTTACACCCAATTATGCCGGAGTTCGCATCAGCGGCAACCGGGATGACTTTGAAGCCATCGTGGATGCGATCTACGACTTGACGATAGATGAGGGGCACTCGGATTATCTGAAGTACCATACCGTCAGCATCCGAACCCTGGGACTCTGCTATGATATACGGCATGCCGCCATGGGTCATCGTGAAGTTGAGATGATTGATGAAGATATCGTCCCCTTCCTGTACGAAAGCGAAGATGAGATTGTGCGCTACAGGGAGGCCCGGTTCTCCTGTCACTGCCTCCTGCCGGAGATGTGCTTTGTCATCATGGCGCTGGATTGCCTTATGGATTACCGTGGGCATTCCAAGGCCAGGGAGAAGTGGAACCGTGATCAGGACCCGCGGGTGATCTGGGATCCGACCATAGCCCTGATGCGCAGTTTCCAGAGCATATTTATCGCCTGCGTGGAGAAGGAACTTGCCCCGGCAGCCATGACGAGATTCAGGAACTCCCTGCACCGGGGCACTCAGTATGTGGCAGACATGCATCGCCAGTTCCTCGACCTGAAGAACATCGAGTTCATCGGGTACTCTCCTGAGAAGCGGAAGAGATCAATATCGCTCACAGCCAAGCATCTCAGTGAGTATTTCCGCAATCCCGAATACCGTTCCCTGGCAGCCGAGCTTGAGCTGAGCGCCGCCGAGTACGGCGTCCATCCGAGCGAGCTCACCTCCCGCAGTCTTGAGTATCCCGAGGAGCACGACTGGTGAGCGGTGCCGTGGAGAAACTGCGCTTCAGCGGAACCGTAACCGCTGTGCAGCCGCGGATACGCCTGCTGCGCTCCTTTGATGAATCTTCGCACAGCTATCTCGGGTATGCCGTAACCCTGCAGGGAGAGTTGGAAGATTTCGAAGCCGGAAGCATCTCAATCGGCATTGGTAAGGGAGCTCAGGCAGCACTACAGCTGCAGGTTGGTGATACGATAACCGGTCTCTGTCTGCCGGTCCCCGATCCCTGCAGGGAGCCGGTCGCATACTACAGGGTATCGAAACTGCAGCGCACCGCCGCCGCAGCACCTGCCGGTATCCCGCCTCCCTGGGAGACCGTTCCCCCCGAGCTGGAAGTCTACCGGCAGAGGGGCCATCGCAGACTTTCTGCCAGAAGTTACCATACGAAGTGCTCAGGTTGCATCTGGGCAGCGAAGATGGCCGTGGAAATTATCATCGACAACTGGGATCGCTACGGCAGAAGGGAGTACCGGTATGAAACCTTCTGCTACGGCCCGCTGAGCTGCAACCGCTACAGGGCAGGGCTGAAACGACAGGTCAGGGGAAGAGGCGGAGTGGTCTATGTGGAAGAGGATTGGGTGGATGAGCAGATGACAGCTCACCGTGCCCCGGATGAGTAGCCGGTGATACCTGGACAGATTGCAGCATGCAGTCCATTATTGCTGCCGGAGGCATTTAGGGCAAATGGCTGTATGCCGTCCTGCCAGTAACAGTCATTTAGCAGGCAACTCACCTGAACCCTTTTATTGCGGACATCCTGTCTACAGCAACAGCATTCCTGGATCCTCAACCCAGCAGCCGCTTCAGCACCATGCGGAGCTCGGAGAAATCTGTCAGGTATCGGATCCCGATGTCGGGATACTTCCTGCTGAACTGCCGTACCGGAGCCCCCCCGATCACGATCTCCGCCTGCTTTCCCACAGTGTCACGAAGCAGGGTGAGATCGGTATGCATTCCCAGTTCATCATAGGGATAGTTGAAGCTCAGCAGCAGCAGCCGGGTACCCGTTGCCCTGACAGCCCCGGCAATCTCGGCCGCCGGCATGCTGCCGCCGAGAAAGAGCGACCGCCAGCCGCCCTCGCGGGCAATGACTGCTGCCGAGAGGGCCCCGATCACATGGTTCTGGTCGTGCAGCGTGGCTGAGATGGCCACCGGGGCAGTGTCTGGAAGGGTGATGGCATCGAAGAGCCGCAGCAGGAAGGTATAGATGCGAAACGTAGCCAGATGCTCCTGAGCGATCCGCAGGGTTCCCGCATGCCAGGCATCACCGATTGAGCGCATGATGAGCGGGATGATCTCGTCAAGCAGTGTATGCTCACCGTACTGCACATAGGATCTCTGCAGCACGCTCCGCAGCATGTTGTCATCCATGGCCAGCGCAGCATCGATATAGGACTCTGCTATTGCGTACGCGTCATCCGGAAGTCGCTGTATTGCCGGGTTAGGGGAGGCAGCCGCCTTACGGTCCTCATCAATGAAAGCCTGCAGCGTCTCATCAGGCAGTCCCACCACCTGACCTATGGACCGGCCGGTAGCCACCGCCTGCTTCAGCAGCTGCAGCCGCATGATGTCCTCGGATGAGTAGAGCCGGCGCCCGCTCTCACTGCGTTCGGGAGTAACGGCATGGTAGCGCTCTTCCCACTTGCGGATAACATGAGATGAAAGCCCCGTCTGTCTCTGCACCACCCCCATCGGGTGGGTATTCGTCGTTTTCATACCAGTAATATGACATTACATTCGTTCCTTGTCAAGTAATGTATAATATTTGTCAATATAATGTACTAGAAAAAATGTAAAAATTATGAATAATAAGTTGACAAAAAATAGACACGGCAGTATATTACCACTACAATATTACAAAAACAGGAGTTACAAGATGAAAAAGTTATTACTTGCCCTATTGGTCCTGCTTAGTGCAGCAAATTTCGCCTTCGCCGCCGGCGTCGAAGAGTACGCCCCCATGATGAAGGAAGATATCGTTGATATCGCCGTCGCCGACGGCCGGTTCACCACCCTGGCAGCTGCCCTCGGGGCAGCAGGCCTGGTTGAGACCCTGAAGGGCGAGGGACCGTTCACCGTATTCGCACCGACCGATGCAGCCTTCGCCAAGCTGCCCGCCGGGACCGTTGAAGCCCTGCTCAATGATATTCCCGCACTGACGAATATCCTTCTGTACCATGTGGTAGCAGGGGAGGTGCTGGCCTCTGATGTGGTTAAGCTCTCAAGCGCACCCGCAGTCAACGGCGATTCCATCGCAATTTCGACAATGTCCGGTGGCGTCAAACTCAACGAGTCAAACGTCATCATCACCGATATCATGGCAGAGAACGGTGTCATTCACGTGATCGACTCCGTGCTGCTGCCTCCTCAATAAACTTCCTCCTACCATTTCTTCATACCAGACGGCCCGGTTTTTCAGCCGGGCCGTCTTCTTTCAGAAAAAAGAGCTTGTCGATGAAACGCCAAAGAAGGTACTTTACAGATATGGAACGAACCAGAATAAAAACCAGAATCATGCGAATGGCCATCATAGCGCTGATCATGGTGCTGCTTGCAGGTTGCGCCACCCTCCCCGATATCGAGGGGCTTGCTTCCTCCGAGACCTTTCATACTCCCGATTCCCGCTTTATTGAAGTGGAGGGTATCAGCGTCCACTACCAGAGCAGCGGCACTGAAGCAGCCGGTACCCCGCTGGTCATGCTCCATGGCTTCATGTCCAACATCAACTCGTGGAACTACATTACCCCGGTTCTGGCTGAGAGGAGCCCCGTCTATGCCTATGACCGAATGGCCTTCGGGCTTACCGAACGCCCCCTGCGCAGCGAGTTTGCAGAAGGGGAGTCGCCCTATGCCACTGATGCTGTTCGTGAGCGGGCGCTGGAGCTGCTCGATGCCTGGGGATTGGAGAAGAGCGTGCTGGTGGGCAATTCAGCTGGGGGAAACCTTGCCGTCCAGCTGGCCCTTGCTGCCCCCGAACGTGTTGCCGCACTGATTCTCATAGATCCGGCCATCTACCGCAACGGACCGCCTGCGCTTGTCCGGTCCCTGCTGAAACTGCCGTTTCTCGAGAACTTCGGCCTGCGGACCACCCGCAACCTCGTAGCCGACAGCGAAGAGCTCTTTGCAAGTGCCTGGTACAACCCTGATGCAATTCCGGCAGAGATCAGGCAGTGGTATGAGTACCCGCTGCAGATCCAGAACTGGGACAGGGCCCTGTGGGAGTATACCAGGGCCAACAGCGATCCCGGTATCGTCAACCGTCTGGATGAGATCGGGGTACCAGTCCTCATCATCCATGGACGTCACGATAAGATAGTCCCGCTGGAGCAGAGCCTGAGACTCGCCGATGAAATCCCGGGGGCAGAGCTATACATCGTCGAGGAGTGCGGCCACGTTCCCCAGGAGGAGTGCCCGGAGGAGACAGAAGCCGTGATAAGTGATTTCCTTGCCCGTCACGGCCTCTGAATCGGCAGTGTGGCGTACCACCTGCCGGCGGCAGCATGACGCTTGGGATGGAATGGTGAAGGATTCCCCCCCTGCTCAGTCAAGGCGTAAGGTGATTGAGCGCAGCTCGCTGCCGGATTCTCCCGATGCAATGGAGTAGCTTCTTGGGGTTGACCTGCAGATAACCTTACCCTTCCTGATCACAAAGATGGGATCTGACAAGAGCCTGATCGCCTCAAAGGGGTTCGCAGCATCGAGAATGATGAGGTTGGCCGGTTTTCCCGGAGCAATACCGTATTGCTCCGTAATGCCGAGGGTGCGGGCGCTGTTGACGGTGATCATGTCGAAGAGGGCCGCAATCTGCTTGCTGCTGGTCATGTGGGCGGTATGAAGCAGCAGGTTGGCAGCCTGCAGCATATTCGCCTTGCCCAGAGGGTACCACGGATCAAGCACCGAATCGTGGCCGATGGCAACATTGACGCCCCGGGCGTGGAGCTCATCCACCCGGGTATGTCCCCGCCTGCGGGGATACCCGTCATTGCGGTTCATCAGGAAGCTGTTATCAAACGGGTTGGTGATGACTGATATCCCCGAGCGTGCAATGAGGCCCTCAAGCTTGAAGGCATAGTCGTTATCGTAGTTGTGCATCGCCGTCACATGGCTGGCGGCACTTCGCTCTCCCCAGCCCCGCTGCAGGGCCTCCTTGACCATCACCTCCACGAAACGGGATTGCGGGTCCCCGGTCTCATCGCAGTGAATGTCGACGGCAAGGGCGTTGGCTTCTGCCAGCGAGAAGGCGAACTCAACATCACGGATACCATCCTCACGGGTCAGCTCATTGTGGGGAATGCCGCCGATAACATCACAGCCGGCATCAACGGCCCTCCGCATATCATCCTCACCCTCAGGGTAGGTGTAGATGCCATCCTGGGGAAAGGCGACCAGCTGGATGTCGACGAGATGGTGCATCTCTTCGGCAATCTCTCTGACAGCGGCAATATTGTGCTGGCCCGGGGAGGTGGTATCGACGTGGGTCCTGAGGTGCTGCGTCCCCTGGGCTGCGTACCACTCAATCACCTTCCTGGCATGTTCGCGGTAATCCTCCCGGTCTGCCCGGCGTTTGCATTCGCCCCAGACAGCAATTCCCTCCAGCAGCGTACCCGAACGGTTAGGCCGGATAAAGCTGCTCATCAGCACGGCATCAAGGTGCACGTGGGGGTCTACGAAGGGTGGGGAGACAAGGTTCCCAGCGGCATCAATCCGCTCGTCAGCTGAAATTCCGCTACCGGCGGGAAGTATGGCGTCGATTCTGCTGCCTTCGATCAGTATATCATTGAGCTGCTCTGCATGGGGCAAGCGGGCATTGGTGATTATCATGTAGCCTCCTGTAGATCTGATTATAGCGGTATTCTGTCTACATTGGTAGTGTGAGATTGATCGGGGCCGTCGTTCCAAGCAGTGGCCACAGCGGAAAAAATGTGACTTTTTCTCCCCGACAGGTGCCACTATCTCCGGCTTGTATGGTAAGATACTGCACAAAGGATCAGGTATGGGAAAAAGATTGTTCAATAAGTTTTTATCTGTTCACTACCGGCTCTATCGTGACCTCGATGAAGGTATGCAAACTGCTGTAAAGCGTGAGCTGCACCTGCTCAATGCCCGGCGTGCGAAATATATGCTTATCGCCACGCTGCTCTTCGAGCTTGTCCTCATGCTGTTCGTGGACCTGCCGGCTCTTGCCCAACGCAATGCCGGAAGAGAGCATGCCATGGGGTACCTGCTGCTGCACTCGGTGATCTTCATTGCTGCCGGTTTCGGGTTGGGTGTAGCCTATCTGCAGCTCGGTGATAAGCGGCGTTTGAGCAGCGGGATGGGTGTTGATATACTGCTCGGCTCTGTTATCTTCGTCATCATAGCTGCTGTGGCAATGATCAACGGGTTTGACCAGTCCTTCTCCGGCAGTATCGCCATATACGTCTCGATAACCCTCATGCTCAGCGTGCTGATTCTCATCCCGCCTCCGGTAAATTTCATAGCCTTCACGGCCGCCCATATAGTTTTCGTAATCAGCATGATCATCTTCCAGGACGATATGACTGCCCGCTCATCCAACCTGATCAACGGCACGATTGTCATTATCTCATCAATTGTGATCTCGACAGTATTCTACAGCAGCAACTTTGAGAGTTTGCTGAAGAGCGTGCAGCTCGAGATAGCCAACCAACGTCTGGAAACCCTCTCCCGTACCGACAGCCTGACGGGGCTGGCCAACCGGCGCTACTTCTATTCTGCCATAGATCGTATGGCCGCAGGAGTAGGCGGAAGGGGTACCTGTTATCTTATCATGTTTGATCTTGACAACTTCAAGCAGGCCAACGATTCCTTTGGCCACACCCTCGGCGATCTTGCCCTGAAACAGTTCGCCCAGCTGCTGAAGGAGATCTTCCATTCCGGTGATATCGCGGTGCGGTGGGGAGGGGAAGAGTTCCTGCTGCTCTTCTGCAGCGGCAGCCGGGAGGAGGCTGTGGCTGCTGCCGGGAAGGTGCTGAAGAGACAAGCGGCAACCCCGGTAGTATACGGGGAGAAGGAGACGGTTCTCTCGGTGAGTGCCGGTATAGCTGTTCTTGACAGCTACGCGATGGATGCCGTGGATGCTGCCATAGCTCGAGCGGATGAGGCGCTCTATGCGGCCAAGAAGGCCGGAAGGAACCGCTGCTTCTGCAGCTGGGAGCTTGGCTGATAGGGTATCAAGAAAGTATTGAAAGTAGTTGTTGTTTCTTGCTGCCGTCAGTATATTAAGGTGATGAAAGGTATAGCACGTACAGTGTACACGATTATGCTTCTTCTCGCACTGTTGCTGATCATTGCCGGTTGTTCGACCCCGCTGCAGTGGCCGGAGTCACCACTGTATCCCGTTCCGGATCCGAACCCGGAACGGGAGTATCCTGATACTCTTGAAAAGGCGATGGAAACCGTTGCCGGCCACTACGCCCACTTCGATGTGGTGGCATATGAGGATACGAGTACGGCAACGCCCATGAAAAACTTTGTGGTATCCTATGGGTTTACCGATTTCTACATCGAAGCGGGACGGCTCTACCAGAAGGACATCTTCGTGCATGCCGAGCATATCATCAACCAGCCCTATGTCTCATCGTCTATCAGCGATGCGGCAGTGCAGGCCATCAGGCCGCGCATTCAGGAGGTGGAGCTCTCCTTCTCCGACGGGCGCTGGCATATCTACCGTCCCCCGACCCCTTCACTGCTCGGTATTGCTGGGGATGCATCCCTTCCTCTGGCAACCGATCCCGATGATCCGGATATTGTTGATGCCGACGGGGACGGGAAGCCGGGTGTGACGGTCAGGATTACCATGCTGGGGCTCTTTTCCGGAGAGCTCTACATAACCCGCCGGGAGATATTCACCAATTACCTGAGTCTTTATGACAACGGTATCCTGCAGGGGCATGTGGTGGATGATTCGGAGCAGTTTGTCATCGGGGCCTCCCTTGATATCCTGGCACAGCCCTCCAATGCCCTGCAGCACCCTGATTCTGGACTGAACCCGATTATCCTCGTTCCGATTGATCCGGCAATCGATACGCCCGAAGAGCTGTTGGCCCTCAAGCATAAGCTCTTCCCCGTTTCCCCGGCATTCAGACAGTAGCACTTCCGGTACATATCAACCTGTTTGCATCCAGGATCAATGCTTGTCTATCTGTTGCAATTGGCTCATTAGTCCCCTGTTTCGCTGAAGATCCTGAAACTGTTCTTGCCGCTTCGTTTTACGGCATACATAGCCCTATCGGCATTTCTGCGAAGCGTAAAGAGATCATCGCCATGCTGGGGATAGAGAGCTCCGCCGATGCTGGCGGTGATGGTGAGGAGTGAATTACCGGTTTTCACCGGTTCTGACACAGCGGAAAGCAGTCGTTCCGCTATCATGAAAAGGTTCATATCATCGTTGTCGAGATTACCGAGGATGATGAGGAACTCATCTCCTCCTATGCGCCCTACCGTATCATACTCCCGCAGGGCAGTCTTCAGCCGCTTGGCGGTCTCCTGCAGTACCAGATCTCCGGCAGCATGCCCGTTGCGGTCATTGACCTGCTTGAAATCATCAAGGTCAATGAACAGCAGTGCCAGGACAGTATAGTTTCTCTTTGCCCCTGCCAGGGCAATTGCGAAGCGGTCCTCGACGAGTCGCATGGTAGGCAGACCGGTGAGCTGATCGTTGTTAGCCAGCTCTTCTATGGTCTGTTTCTGCTTGTCCACATCAGCAGCAAGTCCTGCCAGGCCTCTCTGATACCCGGTTATGGGAATAACCAACAGGGTTGCCATACCGAGTGAACAGGCAATTGCCTGCACCCAGGTAACCGGTTGCTGCATGGTTTCGCTGTATCCTGCCGGTAGCTGCAGATACCCGGTGACCCAGAGATAGGCAATGGCAATAACCACAAAGAGAAAGAGCAGGGCGGTTAAGATGGCCGGGCGGAAGCCGTAGGTGGCAGCGGTGAGAAAGAGAGCTGCCACCATGAAGCAGGCCCCGGTACCGAGCAGCCCGTACAGAAGGAAGCCGTTGATGCTTAGTATGGTGTAGATACAGACGGATATGATGGCGGTCAGGGCAGCTGGCAGCCTCCTGCGAAGCAGCCAGACGGTGCCGATGCAGAGAACAAGCAGGATCTGTATGAGGATTGTCACGGAGAAGCCGGTGAGGTTCCGGCTGCCGAGAGAGAGTGCAAGAATGAGAAGCGTAAGCAGGAGTGTCAGGAACGATACCTGCTCTATGAAGTGTCTCCTGATACCCTGCAACTGCTCATTGAATTGCTCTTCGATCATGGTATGTCTGATTTTATCAGCAATAGAGGCATTTCACAATTGTTTTTTGCGGATAGCTGTCACCGTTTTTGTACTGACTTTGTAACATCCACTCGCTACCCTTGTTCTATCAGTAGGAAACAGGGAAACTGATACTGCGAAACATCTCTTACAACCACCTCCCATGCCCAAAGAATCTCTATTATTATTTACGTGGGGATACAGTGGTGCTATACTGGTATGTATCTCTCAGCCGTGGTGTTTGCATGAATTCATTAAAGTGTGAGGAAAAAGTATCCTGCCGTTACTGTATGGTTACTGAACAGTTACACAACAGTGAATTCTGAAAAACTGGAAATTGGTTTAGCCGCTGTCGGCTATATATCGCTGATTTCACAATAGTTAGGAGGGCATTATGGGCAGAAAACTGCTGCTGCTTCTGGTGCTGGTTATGCTGTGTTCGGGGTTGCTCTTTGCGGCCAACGAATCGCAGGAATTTGCACTGTTCAAGCGTACCGTCTCTCCGGTCATGAAATGGGGTGAAAACGGTGTTCTCACAATACCGAAGGCAACTCCGATCGGAAGGCTGAATGTGTATGCTGGAATGTTCGGACAACAGGCCGGAGTCCTGAACGGACTCAACCTGTTTCTCACGTCGGCTACGGTGATGGCCGGTACTTCTGAGGATGTCGAGCTGGGGTACACCCGGCGGCAACTGATCTGGGAGGACTTCTATTTCACCAACATGTCGATGGATACGATCCACCTCAAGACACGGGTGCTTGATTTCGGCAAGGATGTCATGCCTTCCGTTTCCGTGGGGATGAACGGAGTGTCGCTGGTCAACAACTCCTTTGAGGACCAGAACAACATCCTCTTCAACCCCTATCTGGTAGCCACTTCGTATATCGAACTGATTCCCGGGATGCTTGAGCTCGATATCACTGCCGTGGCCGAGACGATCCTCAGCGAGGGTGAATTCGGTATTCCCCAGTTCAGCCTCGGAGCTGATGTGAATCTCTTCGACATGATCTACGTCTTCGGCGAGGTGCAGGGTGTTCAGGTGGACCTGGAGAACTTCGATCTCACAAAATCTTCAAATGAGATGATCAATATCGGTGCACGGGTCAAGTATGAAGGCTTGAGCATCGGACTTGGTATGTTCAACATCATCAGGGATACCGGTGACGATGATGATATCATCAGCAACATCTCGGAATCGACGTTTGATCTCTCCAGTGCAAAATACATGGCAACGGTCGTCTATGAGCTGCCGTTGACACGGTATCTGCCGAGTGAAAACGAGTAGGGGGTGCAGAGATGAAAACGAAACGAACAATAATAACAGTAGCAATCATAATTCTGATCGTGCTTCTCTCCTCCTGTGATATCATAGGGGTATTCATAAAAGCGAGAACACGACCCATCCCAGTCATCCAGATCTATAATTCAAACCTGGAAAAGACCTTGAAGATGGTTCCCAATGACACGCTCTATGTTGAGGTGAACGGACTGGCTCCGGAAACAGAATACACAGTACAGTGTCTTGATCCCACCGATGTTGTTATTACCGAAATGATTACAACATCCGACGGTGATGGTCGGATAGGAATCAGTCCTCTCTGGTACGATGTGGGCTTTAAGCAGAAGGCAGACGGAACAATAGGCCTGCCGGATACGGATATTGCCCTCAGTGCATTCCATATCAGGGTATTTGACGGCGTGGATGAACAAGAATCCCGTGCTCCTGATGCTTTTGGGGCCCGAACGGCAAGCAGAGCCTCTACCGGGGATACTGATTTCATGCTGCCGTTTTTCTTCGTAACTACTGATGAGGATGTAGAGCGTCCGCAGCCGATTGTCATAGCCGGAAAAGTTCTGGATGAGACCTCTGGGGCCTTCGAGATGGATAATGTCTTCTATTCCGACAGAGTCGCAGATCCTTCAACAATAGACAGGGACGGCGGATCAACCGATTACTCTAACAAGCTCTTTGTCGATGTGGAGCAGTTTACTCCGCTCATCGACTCAGTCGAAGGGCTGGCCCACAAGGTTCGCATCTGGATTCTTCCGTTCAGCGGCGATAACTATGAACCGGGTACCATTATCACCGAGACCGCACTCTTTTATCTGGAAGTGGGCGTGGAGGAGCTGCAGACAGCCCTGGCTGACGGAAGGGGAATACATATTCCGTGGCCGGTTGACTCTCCGGAGACGATTGAGAATGTGGGTGCCATGGATGCAGCCGACAAGCAGGATCTTATCCCCGAATGGGCGGAAGAGCAGGCTTTCAGTGTCTTTCTTGATATGCGGGATAATGACATCAGCGGAATCTACCAGGTCCAGAAGGAGGGATTCTCCTCATTCTTCCTGGACAGCATTGACGGTAACGGGGTAGCCGGATTTATCGTTCGTACTCCCCCAAACCCACCAGATGTGATTGAAATGCAGCTTGCTTCTGGCGGTGTGTACCGCTACAGAAGGATTCCCTGGTACTACTCAACTTACGGCTACTGGAGCTACCGCTACACCTATGACTATGATTACCGCGACTATTTCAGGATAGACGGACGTGATACCCGCTATTCCAGTCACAGCGGTGCCTTCTGGGGCTATGGGGTAAAAGTTATCTGGAATCCGTACATCGGCTATAACTACGGCCAGCCGGTTCCAACTACTGGGCTCTACCGCGGCCGCTATGTGGATGTCTATGTGGTTAAAGCCGAAGATTACAGCTCCTTTACTACAGGACAGACCATAACACCTGCTCCCGGAACCTACCGAAGCCGGGTTCCGGTTCAGTACGGATGTGCAAACGGCTGGTATCAGCAGACAATCTGGCGTGCGCCATTAATTGTTGGAAATTACATGATCATCGTTGATATGGATATGAACGGCAAAATAGATGATGGCGACCTTGTAGACAACGTCCGTCAGGATGGATTAACCAATATGGGTGGTTTTACCGTACGTTGATGCAGTGATCACATCAAAGCGAAATGTATGACAGCCGGTCCGGAGGAGTTCTCTTCCGGGCCGGTTTTCTCTCACAACAATCATCTTTTCACCCTCCTGCTATTACTAGTAATAATTGACTAATTGCAATAGAATCCCTTCTCTGAAATGATACAGACAGGTGATGGCGTATTGTCACTCGTATAGAGTGACTGATGCGATCGTATATCATCGCTGACCTGAGCCAATTGCATGATGCGGACACGTATTGATCCTGGATGCATACAGGACAATTGGCTGTATGACTTCCTGGAAAAACCAACCTTTTGCAGGAAGATCAACTGTTTCGATTTGTTGTCTTCTTTGTTTGACACCCGATTACGGTGGTTGTACAATGAAAGGTGGGCATAAGACTGTTTCGTTATGTCCATTTTTTTACCTTCCACGAGTGATAATTGGGAGAGTGCATATGAAACTGAAGGTCACCGATATACCTCATAACCTCAAGAATATGGTGCCGCCCGGCTTTAGACTCGAACAGCAGGGCGAACACGAATTTCTTGTTGTGGATTCGATTTTCTGTCCCCATGGGCATAATCTGCTTGTGGAGAGTGTCCGGATTCACGGGAAACCGTCCATCATGCTGCATGCGGCAATCGGTGAACGGGATGAGGGGGTGATCTACATTGATGCGTACTGGGGCAGTCATGCCAAGCTGTTCAGCTTTCTGCCGGCAAACATTACAGAAGATTCGATAGTCGAGGCAAGTTGTCCTGTCTGCGGCGTCTCCCTGATGGAGCGGTTCCCCTGTAATGAAGAAGCATGTACCTCGCTTGACAGTATCGCCCTGTATCTGCCGGGAAACGGCAATCAGGTGCATGTCTGTGCCAGGCTGGGGTGCCCCGGGCATCATATCGTAATTGCTGACATTCCCCATGAATATGAGGAGATGATCAGCTCCATTAATTATTTCGGTGCCAGCGCCGATGATCTGTTTGGAGATGTTGTGCTATGAATTATGTAACTGTCGCAATCGATCAATGCAAAGGCTGCAGAGTCTGTGTGAACACCTGTCCGCACCATTGTCTGGTGATCGGATCCCATTTCAATACCCTTGGGTACCAGCATGTGGTATTCAAGGACGATGATTGCTGCACAGCCTGTGGGATGTGCTTCTATGTCTGCCCGGAACCCGGTGCCCTGACAGTCTTCAAGGATGAGGTACGTTTACCGGAGAGTGAGCGCGGGGAGGGAGAGCTATGAGCAGAATTCTGATGAAAGGCAACGAAGCGGTCATCTACGGAGCCCTTGCCGGTGGGGCCACCCACTTCTTCGGCTATCCCATTACCCCGGCCAGCGAAATTGCCCATGCCGCCGCAACGCTCTTTCCTGCAGCCGGCAGGGTTTTCCTGCAGGCTGAATCGGAAGTGGCCTCAATCAACATGATCTATGGCGCCTCTGGAGCTGGTGCAAGAACAATGACAGCCACCTCAGGTCCAGGACTCTCCCTGATGGCCGAGGGACTCTCCTACCTGGCAGGAGCAGAGCTGCCGGCAGTGGTTATCGATGTACAGCGGGCAGGACCGGGTCTGGGGAATATCTGGCCGGAACAGAGCGATTACAACGCCGTGGTCAAGGGAGGAGGGCACGGAAACTACCGGAACATTGTGCTTGCCCCGAACTCCGCCCAGGAGATGTGCGATATGACCGCTGAGGCCTTTGAACTTGCCGATGAATACCGGATGAACGCCATAGTGCTGAGTGATGCCTATATCGGGCAGATGATGGAACCCGTCGACATTCCCGATGCTGTCCGCCACGGAAAGCGTAAGGATTGGGCGCTCTATGCCGATGCCGAGAGCCGGGGGAATCTCATCACCTCGATCCTCATGAATCCCCAGCTGCAGAGTGACCATAATGAGAAGTTGCTTGAGAAGTACCATAGACTGGAAGCCACTTCGGTAGCGTACGAAGCATATGCCACCGAAGATGCCGAGATCGTGCTGGTAGCCTTCGGAATCTGTTCCCGCATTGCCATGACCGTGGTCAAGGAGCTGCGTGCCAATGGGTATAACGTCGGATTGCTGCGACCGAAGACTCTCTACCCCTTTCCCGTAGATGCGGTTAAGGAGCTCTCTGATGCAGGCATACCGCTTGCTGTAGTCGAACTGAATTTCGGCATGATGGCTGACGATGTAGCGCTTGCCGCAGCAGGCAGTGTACCGGTACTGCGGTACAACTGGCTAGGAGGAGTGATCCCGACAGTCAGGGAACTCTCTGAACGGGTAGTGCAGGATCTGCAGGGACATCGCAGTGCGACACCATCAGCCGCAGCAGAGACCGGAAGGGAGAAGAGATCATGATCAAGCATGCGAAACCAGAAGCCTTCTATGATACATTCGAACGCAAGGGTCCCGGAGACACCTCCACGCACTACTGCCCGGGGTGCGGGCACGGTACCATGCACAAACTCATTGCCGAAGCGATTGATGACATGAAGATAGCCGACCGGGTAATCATGCACTCACCGGTGGGCTGTTCGGTCTTCGCCTACTATTACTTCGATACCGGGAATATCCAGTGCTCCCATGGACGGGCCCCGGCAGTAGCCACCGGAGTGAGCAGGGTACACAAGGATGCAGTGGTCATCACCTATCAGGGTGACGGCGACCTGGCCGGGATAGGTACATCCGAAATCATCCACGCCGCCAACCGCGGTGAGAACATCACCGTATTCTTCGTAAATAATGCCATCTACGGCATGACCGGCGGTCAGATGGCCCCCACGACCATCCATGGCCAGAAGACCCTCACCACACCCCAGGGACGGCATGCCAATACCGACGGGAACCCCATCGGCATGGCTGAGCTGATCAATGCCCTCAAGGCCCCCATCTATATAGAACGGGTAAGCCTGGCATCGTCACGGGGAGTGATGAAGGCCCGCAAGGCAGTCCGCAAGGGACTCCAGAACCAGCTCGATAATCGGGGTTTCTCCTTCATAGAGGTATTGTCCCCCTGTCCCATCAACTGGAAGATGGATCCGGTGGAGGCCCGCAAGTGGATAGCAACCACCCTCGAACCGATATTCCCGGCAACCTGCTTCCGGGATGATGCTGCAAAGCGCCCGGAAATCGGAAACCCAATAGCACCGCTGGATGATGAGCAGCTGATCAAGCTGCTCCATGGTGAACCGCCGGTACCAGCGGTGGATCCCCTCCAGCTGGAGGAGGAGCAGCGGGTGAAGATCGCCGGTTTCGGCGGACAGGGAGTGCTCTCCGGGGGAGTGCTGCTGGCCAAGTGCGGAATTGCCGAGAACCTTCATGCCACCTGGCTGCCCTCCTACGGACCCGAAATGCGGGGCGGAAAAGCCTATGCCAGCGTGAAACTCTCCAATGACGCCATCGGTTCCCCGGTAGTCGATGCCCCCAACGTACTGATAGCCCTCAATGGCCCCTCCCTTGATGCCTTTGAGGAGAGCGTCGCTCCCGGTGGACTGATACTGGTCAACACATCCATCGTTACCCGTACAGTCCGTCGCACCGATGTGACGACCCTCTACATACCGGCATCGGAGCTTGCCAAGCAGGGCGGCCTTACGGCTGCAGCCAATGTGATTCTCCTTACCGTATATCTGCACCATTCAGGAATCATGCCGGTAGAACGGCTCAAGGAGCTTATCCCCTCATTCGTGAAGCGCAGCGAATTCATTGCTGCGAATCGCAGGATGGTCGATACAGCCCTGAATTACTATACCGACCACTACGGGAACTGACTATGGCATACAGAATACTGGTCATCAATCCTGGCTCGACATCCACCAAGATTTCACTCTTCAGGGACCTTGAGGAGGTAATCAAGGCGACCTATCACCACAGCTCCCAGGACCTGGCTGTCTTTGACCATGTCATCGACCAGGAGTCGTACCGCTATACCTTCCTGCAGCAGTTCCTTGAGGAGCATGAAATTGAGCCTGAATCCATAGATGCCTATATCGGCCGGGGCGGACTGCTGAAGCCGGTTGAGGGCGGAGTCTACCGGGTTACCGATGACATGATCAGAATTCTGCGGCATGCAGCCTACGGGGAACATGCCAGCAACCTCGGAGCACTGCTTGTCTGCCGCATGAGCGAGACGTACCATAAGCCCTCATTCATCGCGAACCCGGTAGTGGTCGATGAGCTCAGTGATCTCGCCCGGGTATCGGGCATCCCGGAGATAAGCCGCCGGAGCATATTCCATGCCCTCAACCAGAAGAGTGCCGCTGTCTCGGCAGCCAAAGAGCTGAAGCGGGAGTATGAGTCGCTGAACCTCATAGTGGTGCATATGGGCGGGGGAATATCGGTGGGCGCCCATGACCACGGCAGGGTAGTAGATGTGAACAATGCCCTGGACGGGGATGGTCCCTTCTCCCCAGAGCGCTCCGGATCACTGCCAGCCTGGGACCTGGTGAATCTCGTAGCTACCGGACGCTACAAGCCGGAGGAGCTCCACAGACGTATCTGCGGAAAGGGTGGGCTGTTCGCCTACTGCGGGACCCATGACGTACGGAAGGTGCTGAAGCGGGCAGAGAAGGGGGATGAGCAGGCTGCATTCTATCACGAGGCCATGGTCTACCAGATAGCCAAGGAGGCGGGAGCCATGGCAGCGGTCTTCAGCGGGAATGTGGATGCCGTGGTGCTTACCGGCGGTATTGCCCAGTCGGAACCGACGGTGAAGCTGTTGAAGGAGCGTATCGCCTACATTGCCCCGATCATCGTCATTGCCGGGGAGCGGGAGATGCATGCGCTGGCTGAGAATGCGCTGAGAGCCCTGCAGGGCTCCCGTGATGTCAAGGAGTACCATGATGAGACGTGAACAGCCTGCCGGCAACCCCGGGCTGATTGCTGAAGAGCTCTTCGGCAAGCTCTCCGAGCAAACCGATCGGCCGGTGGTGGCCGTTGCCGCCGCAGCCCACAAGGCCACCCTGCAGACCGTGGCAGCTGCCCGTAAGGCCGGAATCGCTGAATTCATCCTCTTTGATGAGAAAAAGCGCATTGAGGAGTGTGCCAACGAAGCGGGCATCTACCTTGAGGGAGTCACCATACGGGAGTGCTTGGATGAGGAGGAGTCCGCCGGAAGGGCGGCTGCTGCGGTAGCCGCCGGTGAAGCTGGGGTTCTTATGAAGGGGCGGGTACATACCTCCGATTTCTCCCGGGCATTCCTCAACCGGCAGCTTAAGCTTATCCCAGAGGGAGGCCTGGTAAGCCATACCGCCTTCTTCACCATCCCCGATTACCACAAACCCTTTCTCCTTACCGACGGGGCCATTAATATCGCCCCCGATTATGATCGGAAATGCCAGATCCTCAAGAATGTGCTGGCTGTTGCCGTTGCCCTCGGAATCGAGCATCCCCGGACAGCCCTGATAACCCCGGTGGAGACAGTCAGTCCCAAGATACCCTCCACCGTTGATGCCGAACGGATTGCCCGTCTGCAGCAGAGCGGCTACTTCGGCCCGGGATATATTGAGGGACCGATGGCCCTTGATGCCGCCCTCTCCGCCGAAGCTGCAGCAATCAAGGGGATTACAGGAAATGTACCCGGCAACCCGGACATTCTGCTGATGCCTAATCTTGAGAGCGGCAATGCCGTCTACAAGGCCTTTACCCTGCAACCGGCAACCCGCTCGGCAGGAATTCTGGCCGGACTGAGAATACCGGTAGTGCTGACATCCCGAGCAGACAGCGAGCTGACCCGTTTTCTCTCCCTCTACATGGCACTGACCGTTGCAGAGCATAGCGCCTAGCACCAATCCCTCCCGAATACGATTGTAATTTGACCGGATACGCTATATGCTTATCCTGATGAACAGACAGTGATACAGGAGGTGTGTATGGCTAAAAACGGCAGTTTCTTCAAATTCATCTTTACCGTGATAATCATTGCGGCGGTGGCCTTCGGGGTAATCTACTTCTTCTTCCCCGACATTTCAGAGGAGTATTTCAACATGAGCTGGGATTCGCGCGGAGCAGAGTCCACAGAGGCTATTGACGATGTGGTCAGCGGGCTGGCCGACGCGCTCGAAGAGGCCGGGGCGAGTGAGGAGCAGATCGACGATATCCTCGCTAGAGCCGATGTCGATGCCATCCGGGAGGCCATTGAACAGGCCGTCGTTGAGGGAAAGGCTGAGATTGACGTCTTCGTCGAGTCGATCAGCGACAAGATAGATCTCGGGGACCTTGATCTTGATGCCGTCAAGAAGAACCTTGCCGCCTCCCTGAAAGATGTAGACTTCTCGGCAGCCTTGGATCAGATCAGAGGCAACCTTGAGGAGGGGCTGAACAGCCTCAGAGATGCCCTGAAGAATGCAATAGACTGATACTGCCATGAAGCTCCAGTTCCTCGGTACCGGAACATCCCACGGGATACCCGTCATCGGATGCTCCTGCCCCGTATGCAGATCCAACGATCCACGTAATATACGCTCCCGCTCCTCGATCACGGTGAGTGAGGGGGAACACCGTATCCTCATCGACATCGGACCCGATTTCAGGACGCAGATGCTTACAAGCGGAATAGCGTGGATTGATGCAGTCTTCCTGACGCATGACCATGCCGATCACCTCAACGGGCTAGATGATATCAGGGTCTTCACCTGGCATCGGGTCATGCCCTTCTATGCCGCGGCGGATGTCTGCCGGCAGCTGCGGCAGCGCTTCTCCTACATCTTCGGGAACCCCATGCCGGGCGGGGGGGTTCCTAATCTCGATCTGCAGGAGATGGGACCCGGGAAAATCACCATCGGAGAGATGGAGATCATTCCCGTACCGATCATGCACGGGGACCGCGTGATCAATGGCTACCGGATCGGGAATATGGCCTACCTGACCGACTGCAGCGGGATACCCTCCGAGAGCCACTCCCTGCTGCAGGGTCTTGATGTGCTGATCATCGGTGCGCTGCGTTACCGGCCCCATCCCACCCACTTCTCCATTGATCAGGCCGTTGCCGCTGCAAAGACCATCGGTGCAAAGCAGACCTATCTTACCCATCTCTGCCATGACGTGGAGCATTCCGCCATACTGCAGGATCTTCCGGCAACCGTATCGCCTGCCTATGACGGGCTGACCCTTGAACTCTGAAGGAGAGCATCCATGGATACTGACAAGAAACTGCTACTCGTAGACGGCTACGCGCTGATATACCGCTCATATTTCGCCTTCATCAACCGACCGATCCGGGATTCTACCGGTCGCAACGTCTCGGCTGTATTCGGCTTTTTCCGAACCCTCTTTGCCCTGATGAAGGAGTATTCACCTGAGTATGTTGCCGTAGCCATGGATTCTATCACCCCCACCTTCCGGCACACAATGTATCCGCAGTACAAGGCTACCCGGGATAAGACTCCTGAAGACCTGCATGCCCAGATACCCATCATTGAACGGGCTCTGGAAGCCGCTGGGGTAAAGAGCATCAGAGAGGAGGGCCTTGAGGCCGATGACCTCATCGCAACGCTCTCAAGGAGCTGTACCTCCTCAGGAATAAGCTGTCTGATTCTCTCCGGGGATAAGGATCTCATGCAGCTCGTGGATGACCGCATCCATATGCTGCGACCGGTCAAGGGCGAATACCTGCGCTTCGATCCCTCCGCGGTTACCGAGCATTTCGGGATCACTCCGCAACAGATCATCGACTACCTGGCCCTCATCGGGGATTCCTCGGACAATGTTCCCGGGGTGAAGGGGATCGGACCGAAGGGAGCCGTGAAGCTGCTGGCCGAATACGGTAGCCTTGAGGGCATATACGAACATATCGACAGCATTGCATCCGGGACGGCAAAGAAACTGCGAGAGTTCCGTGAAGATGCCCTGCTCAGCAAACGACTGGTGAAGCTGCAGGATGACGCCTCCTGCGAAGCAGTAAAGGTTGAGGAGTTTGCAGCATCCCGTGTCGACTGGAGCAGGGCTGTCCCGGTATTCCAGGAGATCCAGTCTGCAAGCCTGGTGGAAGCTGCCGGCGGAAGTTCTCTTGAGGTCCGCACTGCCCGTAAAGGCAGTAATGCCGCATCTGAGGATGGACAAACGGTTGCCATGCAGCCAAAAGCACAGCTTGGCGGGAAAGGCAGCTACAGTACGGTGCGTAACCTGGAGCAGCTTGATGAGATTCTCTCATCAGCCAGGAGGGCAGGGAGCGTGGCCTTTGACATTGAGACAGACAGCATTGATGAGATGCAGGCTGTCCCGGTCGGCTTTTCCATCGCCTGGGAACCCCGGAAAGCCTGCTACATCCCCATCAAGGCCGGCGGAGCCGAGCAGCTGCCGGCAGCTGACGTTCATCAGCGCCTCAAGGACTTCCTTGAGGATGAAACGATAGGCATTATCGGGCAGAATTTCAAGTATGACTACAAGGTGCTGAGGCGATGGGGTATCAAGGTGGCCAATGTGGCTTTCGATACCATGATAGCCGCCTGGCTGTTGGATGCCACTGCACAGAGCTACAGCATGGACAGGCTGGCAGCTCGGTATCTGGACTATACCACCATCAAGTACAATGACATCGTTCCCCGCGGATCACTCTTTCCCGACGTTGCCCTCGAGCAGGCATCGGAGTATGCTGCCGAGGATGCTGATATAACCTTCCGACTCCACCTGCTGTTCAGCCGCATGCTGGAAGAGCGTGAGCTTGAGACGCTCTTCCATGAAACCGAGATGCCGTTGCTTACCGTGCTGGCGGAGATGGAGCTGCACGGCATGCTGCTTGAGGGCAGCCAGCTGGCCGACTACGCTGTTGAGCTGCGCAGCCGGCTCGATGAAATCACCAGGGAGATCTATGATCTCTGCGGTCATGAGTTCAATATCAACTCGACCAGACAGCTGCAGGAGGTGCTCTTCAGCGAGCGGGGTCTGCAGCCGGTGAAGAAGACCAAGACTGGGTACTCGACCAATATTGCCGTGCTGGAGGAGCTCTCTGGCCAGGATCCGGTACCGCGGCTCATCCTTGAGCACCGCAGTCTGGAGAAGCTGCGCAATACCTATGTGGAAGCGCTCCCCGGGATGATCAATCCCGATACCGGCAGGCTGCATACTACCCTCATCCAGACCGGAACGGCCACCGGAAGACTCTCCAGCAAGAATCCCAATCTCCAGAACATACCGGTACGCAGTGCCGACGGCCGACGTATCCGATCCGCCTTCATTCCCCGGGAGGGCAGCACGCTGCTCTCGGCGGACTACTCCCAGATTGAGCTGGTGGTACTGGCGCACTTCTCCGGGGACCCGGGCCTGCTTGATGCCTTCAGGAGTGGAGTAGATGTGCACACCTACACCGGATCGCTGATCTTCGGGGTCCCGATGGAGGCCGTCACTGCCGATCAGCGCCGGATTGCCAAGACGATAAACTTCGGAGTGATGTACGGCATGTCGGCCTTCAGGCTCTCAAACGAGCTCAATATTCCCCGCAGTGATGCGGCACGCTTCATTGACGCCTACTTCCAGCGGTATGCCGGGGTGCGTAATTTCATCGACCGGCTCATTGAGCAGGTGGGAGAGGAGGGCAGGGCAACCACCCTGCTCGGTCATCAGCGTGCGATTCCTGCCATCCGCAGCCGTAACAGGAATGAACGCATGGGGGCCGAGCGTATTGCCGTCAACACTCCCATCCAGGGAACCGCTGCCGATATCATCAAGCGGGCCATGCTGGATATCGACCGTGAGATACGCTCCCAGAACCTGGCCTCCAGGATGGTCCTGCAGGTGCATGATGAGCTGATCTTCGAAGTACCCCTTGAGGAGGTCGATACGATGCGGGGACTTGTCCGCCGGGTCATGGAGCATGCCGTAGAGCTGCAGTTGCCCCTGCGGGTATCAATCGAGACGGGGGCAAGCTGGGGAGATTTCCACTGATGCAAGTTATCGGGATTACCGGGAAGATCTGCAGCGGCAAGAACCATCTCGCAGCCTACTTTGCCGATAGGGGGTTCCAGGCCATCGATGTGGACCGGCTCGGACACGAAATACTTGCCGGGGAGGTTGCCAGTATTGTTGCCCTCTTCGGAGATGCTGTGCGAGAGGGGGATTCCGTGGACCGGAAGGCACTCGCAGAGATAGTCTTCTCCGATCCCGGGAAACTCAGGTTACTTGAGGAGTTCCTTCATCCGCTAATGGTTGAGACCTGCCGTACCCGCATAGCGGAAGCTGCGGCTTCAGACAAACGCGGCATCATCCTCAATGCAGCTGTGCTTGCCCGGATGGGGCTGGATGAGCTCTGCGATATCTGTCTGGTGGTGGAGGCTGCCTGCTGGATCCGGCTGCTGCGGGCCGTCCGGAAGCGGGGAATGACAGTGGGCAGCTTCATCAGGAGGAACCGCGGTCAGCATGATATCACGGTGGGATCGATCAGGAGCGGATGCAGGGTTATACGGGTAAACAACGGTTCAGGATCCCATAACGTCCAGAATTCGCTTGATTCTATTATGGATATATTGGATAGTATAGATAGGGGAGCTTCTTGCAAAAAGGTTGATTTTTGCAAGAAGTCATAAAGCCAATTGCCTTATATGCTACCAAGATACATGCTTGGTTACATTTTGCAATTGGCT
>CAZSBC010000020.1:0-28355 GCA_964605195.1 uncultured Spirochaetales bacterium
TTGAAGCAAGCAGAAGGGGTGTTATTCCATTACAGTAATGATACGCTCTCATAAATTCCTTGGCAAGAGTAAGTGCAAGTGTAAGAATAATACTGTCGGGAATATCCTGCTGATTGATTGCAACCTTCTGAAAAAACGGATAGACAAAACTGGGACCAGGAATCCCTTGTCAGATTTTGCGCCAATTACGCATCCCCTGAACTTGCAGAGAGTTGTCTAGGTCAGACATTCTTTCAGGGGAAAATCCGGGAAGACTTTGAGTACCTTTGAAAGTATATCAGCCCTGGGATTAGCTCTTCTCTCAAGACGGATATAGCTGTTCTTATGGGCAAACCCCATGGCTTTCTGAACCTCCACCTGCGTCATATGGTGTTCTAGACGAGTCTGCCTGAGCATCATTGCAATAGCTACGGGAGGGGCTACCTGGATGCTGACCACATCCTCAGAGTCTTGGATGGATTCATCGGGAAGGGGAAACATTACATTGGATTCAGGGCGTTCCTCCAGATATCCATTCAGCACTTCATGCATGTTTGCTTGAAGCTCCTCCTCATTCTCGCCAACTGTCATGCACCCGCGCAGTTCCCTGCACTGTGCCCATAAGCCATCCGGGTCTCGATGAATATCGAAATGATATCTCATACCCCCTCCCAATCAATACCGAGCTGTTTTTCAGAGAACACTCAAGCCCTTTCGGTAAGTCCTTATTTCCATGAATCGGAATGGATACTGCCTGGAAGCCTTCTCTCTTCATGATATGATGGCTTCCTGTTATACGATCTTCCACCCATCCGGCTTGCAGAGCCAATATTTTAAGCTTCCTTCCGCTTAACGGCAATTCATATTCCTTTTGTCGTTCTACGTAATAAAGTACAATATAATTTGTACTTAGTCAACGGGAGAATCCATACAACTTTACATAAGAACCAGCAGTAATAATACGGGAATCCATAAACTGACCGGAAATATGGCGCAGCATATCCTGCTTATACTAAATGTAACGGTCGCAACTATCCGGCATAATTCACAACATTGCGGGGTATTCAGCTTATTGGGTTACACGGTGGCTATATTCTCCACAATACATTGCGAAAGATGTCCATGTAATTGGGCAGGTAGGCCTATTACAGGCAAATTCTATGCGTGTCTCATCCAAAGTGGTATCCCGAAAATTGCGTACTGTGTGGTTGCGTCCTTTTACATGGTGTGATTTGCATCGGGCAACTGGTTTTGTTGGGACGTGTAAGCAATGCCCTGATATTGCTCATTCAGCGAATGTCACTGCAGAGACATATCTCCCCGGCTCCCGCAAGGGCAGGGTAGCGTTTCTGTATGCACAGTCCAGCTTCCTGCAGCAGGGAATCAAGTCCCCCGCGTTCCTGGTAGTCCCTGAATCCCCGGTAGTGCTCACCCCCGGCAATACGCTCAATGATCCTGACAAGCAGCCCGGCCCCGTTTGCCGGAAGCGGGGCAGAGTAGTCGGCAATAATAAGCTTTTTTGAGATACGATGCATTTCTTGCAGGACAGCGATTCTGCTCCCGGGTCTCATTTCATGCAGTGCCAGGGTGATCATGCTGTAGGCAAAGGAGTCATCATCCATGTGGGAGAGCCGGCTGCCGTCTGCCTCGATGGTCCCGAACTCCTTACCGCTGTAATCCAGGCCTTCGAATCGTTTTTGGGTACATGCAACCATCCTCCCGTTTATATCGACGCCGAGATAGCGGGAAACGTGAGGGTGCAGCAGCATTGCCTGGGCCCCTGTACCACAGCCTATCTCAACGACGGTGCTGCCCGGTTGGATGAGTTGGACGATCTGCCGGCGCAGGCCTGAGATCAGGGGGTCGATGATCAGCCTGTAGAGCAGGCAGGTTGCTCCGCTCATGTCCCCTCCGGCTGTGTCACGGTGACACTGTTGAATATGAGGGCAGCGATGATGATGGCACCGCCTATGAGGGTGTAGGGGGCAGGGACCTCCCCTATGATAAGCCAGGCCCAGAGCGGCCCGAGAACAGCTTCCAGGGTGACGATAATTCCCGTGTAGGTTGACGGGACCTGCTTGGACCATATGGCATAGAGCATGAAGGCAATTCCTGTCTGGAACATGCCGAGGTACCCGAGCACTGCCAGGTCACGGGCAGGCAGCAGGAAGGTCCCGGCAGAGAAGCCTGACACTGTGCAGACGATTACTCCGGTCAGTGCGATGGTCGGTACAAGGTCCACAGCCTTCAGCCTCCTGATGAAGAGCGTGCTTGCCGCGAACATGGCAGCTTTGCCGATCCCGTAGGCATTTCCCTGCAGCTTGCTGCTGTTGAGGGCGGGAAGGAAGATGATCAGGAGTCCTATGACTATGCCGGCTACCGCTATCTTTGCGCTGCGGCCCAGCGGATCCTTAAGCAGCAGCCTGCCGAAGAGGATGATGAACAACGGCCCGGTTGCCTGAATCAGCAGGGAATCTGCCACAGTGGTATGCTTTATGGACATGATGTAGAGAATCAGTGAGGTTGAGAAGCAGATGGAGACTGGCAGGCCATGGAGCAGTTTGTTGCCAAGGGTCCTGACAGGAGTGCGCTGCCTGATCATGCGTACTGTCAGCCAGGCGAATGTGGTGATAACCATGAACAGTGCCCGCCAGAAGAGGATGTCCCAGGGGGCAAGGTGATCCACCAGCCGTACACCGGCCCCGCCGGTACTCCAGATGACCGCCACGATGATGGTCATGACCATCGGCAGCAGAGGAACTTTGCTGTTGCTGCTTTCCTGTGTCCTGGAAACACTCATGGCAGGAGTGTCAGTTGAGTTGCGATGAGCGGATGAGGTGGTTGATATTGAGAATGTGGTTGCGCATCTGTGCCTGGGCCAGCTCCTCATCCTGTTCCGTGATGGAGTTATAGATGGCAATGTGCTGGTTGAGGGCCTTCTCGGACTCTCCGGGGATCTTCCTGAGATGCGATTCGCGTTCGATCTCCATCAGGTTGCCGCACATTGCAACGAACTGGCTGAGGACATGGTTATGGGCTGCAACCGAGAGTGCACGGTGAAACTCGTTGTCACCGATGAATCCAGAATCACCCTGCTGGATCTGGCTTCTCATGTCCTCGATGGCCTCTGCCATTTCGGCAAGGTCTTCTCCTGTCCTTCGCAGGGCAGCCAGCCGGCTCACCTCGATTTCAAGCACCAGGCGAATCTCAAGCAGTTCCACTATGAAGTTTTCATTCTGGATGAGCAGGGAGGAGAAGGGCGATATAAGGTTGTCGATGGTGATCTGCTTAATAAACGTTCCGCCGTTGACACCCACCTTTGATTCCAGATATCCCATCATTTCCAGAGTTCTCAGAGCTTCCCTGATTGAAGGACGGCTGACATTCATGCTTTCGGCAAGGTCCCGCTCGGAGGGCAGTTTGTCGCCGGGCTTCAGTTCCCCTTCCTGGATCAGCTTCTGTATCTGGTTGGTAATCGATTCATAAAGACGAATCTTTCGTACTGGTTCTATCATGGCGGGCTCCAATCTGTTCTAATGTTCAATGGTAACACCATTTACCTGATAATGAAAACAGTTTTTCTGCCGGTAGTGAGAAATATTTGCACAAAAATAGGTTTTACACGTTCTTAGCAATGGAATTGCTCAGTAATCAACTTACTGACTCTTGATGCCTGTTCTCGAATTTCGGATTGCAAGGAAGAGAAAGAGGAGCCCATAGGCTGCAATGCCCAGATACTGGACCAGCCGATACCCCGAGAAGAGCGCTATTGCCATGGAGAAGACTCCCCCGCCAAGTGAGGCAAGGCTATTGATGCCGAGCAGCCAGGGATAGTTGCCAGTTGATCCCCGATGCAGCTCCCTGCTGCTCTGCAGCAGCAGCGGGAAGGGAGCTCCCATGAGCACGAACACCGACCCCACCCCAAGAACGGAGTTAAGCAACTTTCCAGCGCCCGAATAGCTGCCGGTCTGCTGCAGCAAGGGGTCAAGGTAGAATACTCCTGCAACCAGACCTGCCAGCAGAAGCAGCATGAGTATCTGGAACTGTCTGAGTGTCCTGCAGAGATAGGAAAAGTAGCTGCCGAAACCGCTGCTGATCAGAATGATGGAGAGTACAATGGCAAGGGCGAGTGTCTGATGCTGCCAGTAGAAGATGAACTTCTGCAGATAGGCAATCTCAATGAACATGTACCCGAAACCGATTGAGGCAAAGGAGAAGAACTGGAGAAGGGCCTCCCTGTAGGGAACGGTGTTGTTGCTGCTCACCTGCCTGGTCCGGACGGTGTAAAGCAGCATTACAGCAGTGATGAGTATCAGGGCGATGATAACCACGACCCTTATCTCGTAGGGCAGCCCCTTGCCCATCTGGTAGAAAAAGGGTGAGTTGTCAGAGACCGGGGCAATATTCTCACTGTTTGCAGCCACAATGTCTTCTATGCCGGCATTTCCCAAAGACAGGGCATGGAGACCCGGATTGAACTCATACACGGTACGGGTTCCAGCAACTGTACTGATCTGCTGCGATTGCTGTTCGTATCCGGGAATGAAGTTGGTTGTACCCCTGAGGGAGAGGGCGTCAAGAATGGTGTAGTAGAGCTCGGTCTCCTCAGCACTGAATGGACTCTTTTTCAGGATCAGGGTAGGAGATGTGTCAGGTCCTATGGCAATCAGACGGCTCAGTGCCGCTTGCGGTGCAACCCCGAGATTGGTAAGCGCTGTGATGGCGTTGACAGCTATCTTGAGCAGTTCGTTTGGGTAATGGGTGACCAGTACCAGCAGCCCGTCAGGGGACAACCTCTGGAAGTACTCCTCGAAGGCATCATAGGTGAAGAGGTAATTCTCTGCCAGGGCCTGGTTTCCGTAATTTCGTGCACTCTTGGTTATCGGCAAGGACATGAGGATCAGGTCGTATTCCGTATCGGAGGAGCGGATGAAGGACCGGCCTTCACCCTCGATTACGGTAACCTGGAGATTGTCGGTATAGATTCCCCCGTTGTATTCGCTGTACTCTTCGGTGACAGCGATGAAATCGGGGTTGATTTCCACTGCGTCTATTGCACGGTAGCCGGCCAGCAGGGTGGTTACGACATCAATGCCGCCACCGCTCCCGACAATCAGGGCCCGCTCCTTATCCTCTTCATCCACGGCCAGCAGCGGAACGCCCCCCATATACTGATACAGCAGTGTCTCGGCAGTCTCACGGGTAACCTGTCCTCCCGACATGCTGATCATCTTTGTGCCTGCTGCCCCGTCTATGAACATCGTCTTGAATAGGGGATTATCGGTTTCAACCAGGTCAACCCGTCCAAAGGCTGTCCAGCGGGTTTCAATGATCTCGGGAGATTTATCACTATCCTGCAGCATCAGGGTCATCTCCTTGCCGAGCGCTTCCCTGGGCATGAGTGACACCTGGCTTGAGAATATGAAGCCTGAGGCGGTGATTAGGAGCACCGCTCCTGCAGCTATGAGTCCTTTGCGGTAGAAGCGGTAAACAGAAAGGAGGCAGGCTAGGCTGATCACCGTTGTAGTCACGATGGTGGCTGTCACGGCTCCCGCTGCATTCAGCAGCAGAAAGGTGATGACCGAGCCTGCAGCTGCCCCGGTCAGGTCGGCGGCATAGAGGGCTCCGCTGCGGATCTTCGACTCCTGGAAGATGGTCAGCTGGAACATCCCCAGCGCAAAGAAGATCAGAAAGGCTGAACAGATCGAAATCAGTACACCGCCCTGCAAATGGGCAATGATAAGCAGCATTATTCCAAGGACAACCGGTACCGGTGCAATCCACGGCAGCAGCGATGTCCGTATCCTGTGGGTTATCAGGCGCATGAGCACGGCGCCAAGTCCCAGGCCTGCCATACTTATCGAGATGACAATATAGACATAGCTGTGGGTGAAGATGAATGAGAAGAGTCTGGTGAGGGTCACTTCCAGTGCCAGCCCGGCTCCGCTGAGCAGGAAGAGGATCGATGAGGTGAGTATTGCATCCATGGTTTTATTGTGCTTCATGATTAAGCATACTATGTTCCCGATAAGCTGGTTGTCAAGAAAGATTTTTAGGGCAGAGGGGCTGACGGAGTCCGGCTGTAGAGCGGAAAGGTTTGGCAGCAGGTTGTATTTTATTGTATAGTTAACAATTATATGCTTAATCTGGCAGGCATGGCCATGAAGGGTAGTAATTGCAAAAAGTTTTACCAATTGCGGACTGGTAATTGCTCTATCACGCTCGATTTCCCCCCGTTATCGGGTAGCATTGGTCTGATCCATGCAGAGCGAAAGCAGTTTCCCTATGACTTGTTTCCGAGGTGTAGATTAGCAATTTATTAGTATATATAAATATATATCGATAATTGTATGTATGTGCAAATAAAAAAAGAGTAAACGAATGGTAATTGTTTAGTAATTGTCCAAAGGTCATACATTTTTACAAAAAATATGAGATTTCATTTGACAGATGGATATTCTAGTGTTTAAATGGTAATACCAAACAATATATAGAAACTAAACATATCAGGAGAAGCAAATGAATGATTTTCGTGACGTAACAGGAAAAGTTGCCATTGTAACCGGTGCTGCCCGCGGAATCGGAAGAGGGATAGCCGAGACACTTGCCAGTGAGGGCGTCCATGTCGTAATGGCCGACAAGCTTGAACTTGTCAAGGAGTCCTGCAAGGAGGTCATGGCTGCCAACCCCGGCAACAAGGGATATGCGGTAGTCATTGATGTCTCAGATGAGATGGCAGTGAAGGCAATGGTTGAAGGGTGTGTCGAGAAACTCGGCAAACTTGACATCATGGCAAACAATGCCGGGATGCATATGGATACCGGTAATGTATGGGAAACTGAGGAGAGCCAGATTGACAGGATCATGGCGGTGAACTTCAAGGGTGAATTCTTCGGCTGCAAGTATGCGGCTATTCAGATGATGAAGCAGAAGAGCGGATCAATCGTGAACACCGGCTCCTTCTTCGGTAAGGTGGGGCATGCCCAGTCGGCGACCTACGGTGCCTCCAAGGGAGCTGTGCACACCATGACACAGGCCCTAGCGCTGGAGCTGGCCCCCTACAATGTCAATGTGAATGCACTCTGTCCCGGCCTGGCAGCATCCGAGATGCATTGGGCTTTCGTGCAGGCTGATGCGGATGCCCGCGGGATCACCTTTGATGAAATGAAGGCTCTTGAGCTTGAGGAGATCCCCCTGAGCCGGTATGGATACGGGAAAGATATGGCCGGAGCCATCATGTGGCTGGCTACACCCTCCGGTTCCTATGTGACCGGACAGCTGATCAATGTAAACGGTGGCCTTGATTTTACGTAGGACAGTACGCCTCCATGCTGCGGTCAGCCGGATTGCTTCCGGCTTGGCCGTCAGCATGTTTTTTGTTCCTGTGAAGCTACTGTTCACCCATTTTACGTAAATACAGAGGAGGAGCTGTTTATGCAGCTATCGAATATTAAGAAAGGGGCACTCGGATTTGCCAAACGACAGGGGTTGCTGCTGGCATTCCTACTGCTGGTGATCTTCTTCTCCGTAGCATCCGATGTCTTTCTCACCTACAAGAATATCATGCTGGTGCTCCGGCAGGTGTCAATTCTCGGTATCATTGCCTGTGGAATGACATTTGTCATCATCGGGGGGAACTTTGACCTGTCGGTCGGCTCGCTGACCTCCCTGACTACAGTCGTTGTCATCAGTCTCCATGACAAGATCGGACCGATTCCGGCCATGCTTATCGCACTGATTGTCGGAATGGTCTCCGGTGCCCTGGCTGGGTATCTGGTTGGATATCTCAAGCTGAACTCAATGATCATCACCCTGGGGTTGCTTGGAGTGATCCAGGCAGTCACGCTGATCTACACCGGCGGTAAGTACACCAGGATTGCCGATCCCGAGGCAGCCTGGTTTGGATTTATCGGGCGCGGATTTATCTTCGGGCTTCCGTTCCCGGTTATCATTCTGGCGGTCGTCATTGTGATATTCGCCATCATACTTATGAAGACAGTTTTCGGTCGCCAACTGCTTGCGGTGGGCGGAAACCCGAAAGCCAGTAAGTTCTCCGGAATCAGGGAAACGCGTATCATCATGCTCACCTTCATAGCATCGGGGCTGGTTACCGCCATTGGTGGTATTGTGCTCGGGTCACGTATCATGGCTGCACAGAACTATATCGGTGAGGGGTATGAGTTCCAGGTAATTACCGGAGTCATCCTTGGAGGGACCAGCCTCACAGGCGGTGAGGGGAATATCTTCAAATCGTTTCTCGGTATTCTCATTGTCGGTATGCTGATGAACGGGTTTATCCTGTTGGGATTCCCCTACTATACCCAGTGGGTGGCACAGTGGGTCATCCTTGTCGGTGTAGTCTGGATTGACGTTGCCTCAAAACGTGGGAAGGTGCTGGCATGAGAAAAATAATCCAAGTATTCAAGAAAAGACCTATCTGGGCGATCCTGCTGCTGCTGGTAATCGTCATCAGCATCGTCGCCCCGGAGTTCCTGCGGATCCGGAACCTGCTTAACATCCTGCTGCAGTCTTCGGTCAACGGCATCATGGCAGTCGGCATGACCTATCTCATGATCAACGGGTTCTTTGACCTCTCGGTCGGGACTGTGATGGGATTCAGTGCTGCTCTTGCTGTAGGGCTGCAGCCGATGGGGCTGTTCCCTGCAATTCTGATATCTCTTATCGTCGGAGCCGGTATCGGTGCGGTCAACGGGTTCTTCGTGGCCCGGGCCAAGATAAACGCCTTTGTAGTTACCCTCGGGTCATTCATCGGTGTACGGGGGCTGATCTACATCTATACTAAGGAAGATGCGCTTATCGGTGAGATTATGGGCTTCAGTGATTTCGGCGCTTCAAGCGTGCTGGGGATTCCCACGCTCTTCATCATCATGATTGTCATAGCCATCATTGCCGAATTTGTGCTTCGCAAGACACCTCACGGACGTAATACCTATGCCATCGGTGGGAATTACGAGGCAGCTGCCAATGCCGGTATATCGGTGAACAAGACGATCTTCATCAACTTTGTCCTCTGCAGCCTGGCGGCCGCAATCGGCGGAGTGCTGCTGGCCTCGCGCATGAACGCAGCGACTCCCGGACTTGGGTGGCCTGACAAGAACCTGATGATCATTGCCACGGTAGTGCTTGGTGGTACCAGCCTCAACGGCGGGTACGGAAGCATCGTACATACCCTTGGCGGTGTGCTCACCATAGGGGTCATCCAGAATGCCCTGAACCTGCTGAATGTACAGAGCTACTACAACATGCTGCTGATGGGTATAATCCTGATCCTGGTAGTGTATGCCGATTCCCGCTTCAAGATTGCACGGGAGCAGCAGAAAAAGGTCGAAGCCTGATACCTCTGTATCGGCTCTGGCCTGTGAAATGTAATAAAAAGGTATGGAAAATACCTTTAAAAACACTATTCATATGAGAATATGAAAAAGGAGATTTGTATGAAGAAATTGTTATCGGTCCTGATCGTACTGCTGCTGGCAACTGGAATGGTCTTTGCCCAGGGTGAAGAGGAAGCTGCTGATGATGGTACTATCGTAATCGGTCATACTGCGAACAATGTTGGTATTGACAGCTATCAGACAACGCATGACAAAGTGTTCCGCGAAACTGTAGCGGCTCTTGACGGTGTCGAGGCTATCCAGCTCGATCCCGGCGGTGATGTAGCCCTCCAGATCAACCAGGTTGAGGACCTCATCCAGAAGAATGTTGATGTCATCGTAATCTGGCCGGTGAATGGTAAAGCTATCGTCCCCGCAGCTAAGAAGGCTAATGATGCCGGTATTCCTGTGCTGATCTGTAACTCGCTGATTGACGAATCAGGCTACCAGTATGTCAAGGGATTTGCCGGTCCTGACACCTACGAAGAAGGGGTGAATGCTGCTTTGGCAATGATTGAGGCACTTGACGGAGCTGGCAATGTTGTCGAGCTGATGGGTATGCCCGGATATGTGACAGCTATTCGCCGCTCAGAAGGTTTTCAGGATACCGTTGCTGAACAGGCTCCCGGGATCACAATCCTTGCTACCGAGCCGACAGACTGGAACCGTGAGAAAGCAACCCGTGTCATGGAAAACCTCCTGACCAAATACCAGAATATTGATGGTGTATACGTTGCAGATGACAATATTGGTATCGGCGCTCTCAACGCACTCAAAGAGGCTGGACGGGCTGGAGAAATTGCCATGACCAGTGCATGTATGTTCGGTGAAGGATATGACGCAATGGAAGAAGGTTTTATCTATGCCTCTGTCTATCAGTCACCTGCTGAAGATGCCAAGAAGGCAGTTGAAGTCGCCATCAAGCTGGCTAACGGCGAGGAAGTTCCTTTCTGGAATTTCTTTGAGACACCGTTTGTTACTAAAGCAAATATGGATCAGTTCGAGCGACCTAATTTCTAGAGTACGTTTCTGTATGACAAGTTCAGTACTGCTGCCCTCCGGGGCGGCAGTACACACTGTCCCACAGAGATACGGGACGGTGGTGTGGTGAAGATTGACAGGATGGCTGGCCTGCAGGCCGGTGCATTCGGTCACTCTTTTCGACAAAACAGAACAGGATAAGGTGATAATGATGGCAGATGACAACATAATTCTGGAAGTGCAGAATATTTCAAAGACCTACCCGGGGGTGAAGGCCCTTGCCGATGTCAACCTGAAGGTTCGGAAAGGGGAAGTACTTGCGCTGGTGGGAGAGAACGGTGCCGGAAAGTCGACGCTGATGAAGGCCTTGGCGGGTGTGCATAAACCGGACAGTGGCAGTGGAGACATTATCCTGGACGGACAGGTAGTTGAATTCAACAACTCCCTGGAGGCCAAGAAGGCCGGACTGATCCTCATCTTCCAGGAGCTCTCCCTGGTCACCGAACTGAGTGTTGCCGAGAATATTTTCCTGGGCAACCTTCCCAAGACCAAACGCGGGTTCATCGACTGGAAGACGCTGAACAAACTCACCGATGATATCATGCAGGAGCTTGAACTGGACATCAGGGCACAGGAACTAGTCGGTAATCTGTCCATCTCTAAGCAGCAGATGGTTGAGATAGCAAGGGCCCTCTCAATGGGGGTAAAGGTGGTCATATTTGACGAGCCGACCTCCTCGCTGACGGAGAATGAGAAGGAGATCCTCTTCAAAAATATCAGGAAACTGAAAGATAAGGGCGTATCGATCATCTACATCACCCATAAGATGGATGAGGTCTTTGAGATATCCGACAGGATTGAGGTCCTGCGAGACGGCCAGAACACCGGAAGTCTTGTGACAGCTGATGTTAAGTTGGAAGATATAACCAAGCTGATGATCGGTCGTATCCTGGATGACTATTTCCACAAGAATGAGGCCCAGAAGGGCGATGAGGTGCTCAGGGTTGAGGACCTTACCATCAACGGACAATTCGAGAAAATCAGCTTTACGGTTCACTCCGGTGAGGTTGTAGGGCTTTACGGACTGGTAGGTGCCGGACGTTCAGAGGTGTGTGAGACAATTTTCGGGGCGAGAAGTCCCGACTCGGGCAAGATCTTTATCAAGGGCCGGGAGGTAGCTGTCCGCAGTACTGAACAGGCGGTTAAGCACGGTATCGGGTTTGTACCCGAGGACCGCAAGGAGCAGGGGCTGGTGCTGAAAATGACCTGTAAGGAGAATATCAGCCTTGCGAAGCTACCCTGGATCAACAAACATGGTTTTCTGGACAAGTCCATTGAGATGGATATGTACGAGGAGTACAAGGATAAGCTCTCCATATCCACCCCGGGGCATTATCAGAAAGTGATCAATCTCAGCGGCGGTAACCAGCAGAAAATTGTTATTGCTAAGTGGCTCAGCATGGACCCGAATATCCTGATCCTTGATGAACCGACCCGCGGTATTGATGTAGGATCGAAAGCCGAGATACATAAGCTTATTGCCAAGGCTGCGGAAACCGGGTATGCCGTCGTGGTTATCAGCTCTGAGATGCCGGAGATCATGGGTGTGTCCGATCGTATTATTGCAATGCGTTCAGGCAAGATAACTGGAGAGTTCACCGGTGATGAAGTAACTGAAGTTTCCCTGCTCAATGCAATTGCTCACGTCGGATAGGGAATATAATTATATAAACGGTAACGGGAGAAGAGAGATAAGCCATGAAAAAGATTCGTCTAGGGGTGCTTGGCATGGGGCGCCAGGGGCAGATTCATTCGAAAAACATTGCCTATAGAATACCGGAAGCGGAACTTGTCTGTGTCAGCGATATTTCCATGGAACGGGCAGCCCTTGTAGGGATTGACGGCGTGAAGCTCTACGATGACTATCGGAAGATGCTTGCAGCTGAGACTCTTGACGGAGTCATTATTGCAACGGCAACCGATACCCATGAAGCGGTTATACGGGCATGTGCCGATGCAGGGCTGGATATGTTCTGTGAGAAACCGATAGCCACGACTCTAGAGGCGATTGATGACGTGCTTGGCTACGTGCAAGCGAAGGGCGTCAAATTCATGGTCGGCTTCAACAGACGGTTTGACCCGACTTTCAGCGGTGTCCGCAGGCTTGTGGAAGACGGGACTGTCGGGCAACCGATGATCATCAACATCACCAGCCGGGACCCCAAGCCGCCCCATCTTGAGTATCTCAAGGTGTGCGGGGGAATATTCTTTGATACCTCGGTGCACGATTTCGATATGGCCCGGTTCCTCTCGGGTGAGGAAATCTATGAAGTCTATGCCACCGGCAGTGTGCTTGTGGATGAACAGATCGGTGCCCTCGGGGATCTTGATACGACGATGATAACCCTGAAGTTCGAGAGCGGTGCGGTCGGCTCGATAAACAACTCTCGGATGACCGGGTACAGCTATGATCAGCGAGTTGAGGTGTTTGGAAAGAAGTCATGTGCCTTCGGCAACAATGAGACCCCCACGAGAGTGGAGTACACAAATCCTCAGGGACACCACAGTGACGTCCCCCTATACTTCAACATCGAGCGTTATCCTGAGGCCTTCTTCGGTGAGATACGTGCATTCGCCGATTGCATCATCAACGACACGCCCCCACCGGTAAGCGGTGAGGATGGGCGCAAGGCTGTCGTGCTCTCGATGGCAGCCAAGAAATCCTGGCAGGAAAACCGTCCTGTGCATATCTCGGAGATAGGGTAGGTCCGGTATGAACAAGATAGGAGTATGTGAATGGTCACTGCCGATAGAGGGACCGGCGGCATGCGGTTTTGCAGCAAAACTAGGCTTTGACGGGATTCAGCTCGATATTGGCCCGTATGAACGTGGTTTTTCAAAATCACGCCGGGTGGTGCAGGATCTCTATCTGGAGGCGGCAGCCGAGGCTGGTATCACCTTTCCGTCCATGGCGACACGGGTTTCTGACTACTATTCGCTCTATGCCGTGGAGGGATCTCCTGATTACGGTATAGTACGCCGGGGAGTGCTGCATGCCATAGAGGCCTGTGAATATATGAATATCCCGCTGATTCTCATCCCAACCTTCGAGAAGAGCTATATTGATTCCGATGAGAAATTTGACAAGGCGGTAGCCCTCTTTCAGGAAGCGTGCAGGGAAGCTTACGGGTCGGGAATCACGATCGCTGCCGAGAATACCTTGAGCGTGGAGAAGAGCAGGGAGCTGGTAAATCAGGTCGATGCGGTCAATTTCGGCATCTACTTCGATTTCCAGAACTACTATCTGGCAAACCGGGACTACACACCTGATGTGCTGGAAGCGCTCTATGACCATGTGGTTGAGCTGCATGTCAAGGATGGAAAGGGAGATGATCTCAGCGGTGCGATTCTGGGCGATGGGGATGTGAACTTCTTCGAGAGCATGAAGGTGCTTAGGCGCAAGGGATATGACGGCTGGATTGTGTCGGAAAATTACTACGATATGCCGCCATTATGTCGGGAAGGAGAGGATCCGGTTGCGCTGATAGAAAAAGATCTTGCAATCATTCGATCCGAAATAATGTAGGAACGATCCAGATTGGTACTGCCTGCAGTATCGTCCGGTTGAAATATTATACAATTAGTACACAGTAATACAGAGGAGGCACTAATGGGCATATTAGGAACAATGGCAACTGATTGTGAAATCAGGATAGATTATGACAAGCTGAGGAAAGACCGGCTGAAGAAGATGCAGGACCAGCTGCGCAAGGACGGACTGGGCTCCCTGCTGGCATTTGACCATGACGCGATCCGCTACATCACGAGCACAAAACTCAATGACTGGATGAACAACAAGCTGGCGAGGGCCTGCCTGGTGTCAGCCGACCAGCTCCCGATACTCTATGAAGCAGGCAGCGCGATAGAGGCGAAGAAGAAGCTCTGTCCGTGGATAGCCGACCGGATCTTCCCGTTTACCGGGGGTGCGATGCGGGGATCCTTTCCGGCACCGGTGGTCTTCGAGCATGCCCGTAACTTTGCCAAGCAGATCAAGTCGATCCTCACCGAGTGGGGAGTGGAGAAGGAGCCGATCGGTATGGATATCACCGAGATCCCCTTCATCCTGGCGATGCAGGCAGAGGGGCTGAACGTGGTAGACGGGCAGCAGACGATCCTTGAGGCGCAGAAGATCAAGACGAAGGAAGAGATCGACCTCATTGAGATGTCGATAGCGATAGACGAGGCGGCCTTCTTTGACGTGATCCGGGAGACGAGACCTGGGATCAAGGAGAGCGACATCAACGGGCTGCTGCGCAAGCGGATCTATGAGCTTGGTGGAGAGGAGATCCAGAACATTAACGTGATCTCGGGGAACCGCTCCTATCCGCACCCGCACGATGCGTCGGACCGGATGCTGCGGATGGGGGACATGCTCTTTATCGACATCGTCAGTGTCTTCAACGGGTATCACACCTGCTACTACCAGTCATTTGTGGTAGGGCCGCCGTCCCAGAAGCAGCTAGACATCTATGCGCAGGCGTATGATTGGCTGTTCTCTGCAGCAGAGATGCTGAAGCCGGGAGTCAGTACCGCAGATATAGCCCGGCGGTGGCCTGAGGCGCACTCGCTGGGGCTGGAATCTGAGGCGGCAGCCTTTGCGCTGGAGCTTGGGCACGGGATTGGGATCACGCACTGGGCGAAGCCGGTCATCAGCCGGTGGTTCTCGATAGAGCATCCTGAGATCCTGGAAGAGGGGATGGTATTTGCCCTTGAGACCTACTGCGGAGAGGGCAATGATGCCGCCCGTATCGAGGAGATGTTCGTAGTGGAGAAGGACGGCTACCGGCAGCTGAGCAAGTTCCCGTCGAAGAAGCTGATCTCCTGTCCGAATGTCGGGAATATATTGCCCTACTGACAGGTATATTACGGCAGCCTGATGCGGATCAGGCTGCCGATGGTAATACCACCAATACTTTTTCATTATCATCTGCTTTGCTGTCCGGGGTCGTATTTCTCCTGATACTGTTTTGTTAAGCAATTATCAGTATGGCCCCGGGCACTTTTTTTTGTTGCTCCCGACATAGTGACTTTACAGAATGGTTGTGATATGGTATAAAGTTATAAAGGTTGAACCATTAGAAATACAAACCAAAGAGGAGAAGGTAATGGAAGCTGTTGCATATGTACGATCATTGGTGGGAAACGGCAGAAAAGCGATGCTTGAGCTTGAACCGTTCGATCAGAAGACCATTGATGCCATGGTCAGAGATATTGCGAAGTATGTCTTCGATAATGCCGAGATGCTTGCTGAAATGGCGCAAGAAGAGTCTAGAATGGGTTCCAAGAAGTATAAAACCCAGAAAAACCTGGGTAAGGCCCGGATCATGTGGGCAAGTCTGCGGGGAAAGAAGTCCATGGGAATCATCTCTGAGGATGAGGAGTCGGGGATCATAGAGATTGCCAAACCGGTAGGGGTTGTGGGAGCGGTGCAGCCATGCACCAATCCCATTGTTACCCCCATGGCAAATGTCATGAATGCGATCAAGTGCAAGAATGCCATTATTCTGGCTGCCCATCCACGTACGACCAATGCCACCCAATTTCTGGTGGGTAAGTGGAACGAGCTGCTTGCAAAGTACAACGCCCCGGAGCATCTTGTCCAGTTTATTGAGGATGGCTCGCTGGAGCGTACCACTGCGTTGATGAAAGAGGCTGATGTGGTGGTAGCCACCGGGGGCCCAGGTATGGTGAAGGCTGCTTATTCGGGCGGCAAGCCGTCGTTCGGCGTCGGTCCCGGCAATGTGCAGGTCATCGTTGACCGCGGGGTGGATGTTGCAGAGACGGTACACAAGATCATTGACGGCCGTATATTCGATAACGGTATCATCTGTGCCGGAGAGCAGACCATGATACTGCCTGAAGAGCTCTATGACGAAGCTCTAGCCGAAGCCCAGGCATACGGCGGGTACCTTGTGGATGAGGAGAAGGACCGGGAAACCCTGGTAAATCTTCTCTTCCCCAATGGGGTGATCAGCAAGGATATGGTTGGTAAGAGTGTCATGGAGATTGCCGCAGCAGCCGGTATTGATATGCCGGAAGGTACCAAGGTTATCATCATTCCTGAAGCAAATGACAACCATGAGAGTCCGCTGCGCAAGGAGAAGATGTTCCCGGTGATCACGCCCTTCAAGTACAGGGATTTCAATCAGGCTATTGACATAGCGATTGAGAATCTCAATCGTGAGGGCAAGGGGCACACTGTCGCAATTCACTCCAATGATCCCGAGCATGTCAAGGAAGTGGGGTTGCGCTGCCCGGTCAGTAGAGTAGTGGTGAACAATCCCAGTTCGACCACTGCAGGCGGCAGCTTTGTCAATGGATTGAATCCGACAAGCACCCTTGGTTGCGGCTCCTGGGGCAACAACAGTATATCGGAGAATTTCTACTACAAGCACTTGATGAATATCACCCGGATTGCCCGTCCGAAAAAGAATCCCGTAATTCCGGAAGATGATGATCTCTGGAACGGTGAGCTGTAGGAGGCTGGTGAGCGTATGAAACTGTTGGAATATAAAGCCCATGAAATATATCGTGCATACGATTTGCGCTGCATGGAGGGAGAGGTTGCCAATTCACCTGAGGAACTGGTAGCCCTTGACGGTAAAGTTCCCTATCCCATGGTCCTCAAGTCCCAGGTCCAGACGGGCGGCAGAGGCAAGGCCGGTGGTATCCAGTTTGCGGAGAACAGCAAGGAGCTTGCCGAGAAGGCGGAGTTTCTCTTCAATCTTTCCATTAAGGGACTCCAGGTGGAAAAGGTCTTCGCTGCCCGGCGGGTAGAGATTGTCAGGGAGATGTATCTCAGCATCACGCTGGATCGCAAGCTGAAACAGGCTGTCATGATATTCAGTCCCGAGGGCGGTGTCGATATCAACGCGATTGCCGAAGCCCATCCTGATAAGGTGGTCAAGGTATACCTGCCGCCCAATGAGGCACTGCAGGATTTCACGCTGCAGTATATCATCGACAAAAGCGGCCTGGAGTCTGAGTTCCATGCCGATTTCAGGGATGTATGCCGCAAGCTGTACCGGATATTCATCGATTACAACTGTCTGCTGGCTGAGATAAATCCACTGGTAGTCAACGAGGATGGACAGCTGCTTGCCCTCGACGGGAAAATCGACATAGATGACAATGCCCTCTTCAAGTTTGATGATATCAGGGCCTTCAGGGATGAGATTACCGACAACCCGCTTGTCCTGGAGGCCAGGTCATTCGATTTTCTCTACATTCCGATTCAGGATGCCGGCAGCATTGCTGTGATCAGCAACGGGTCGGGAATGATCATGTCATCCATAGACCTGATTTCTAAGCACGGTATGGATGTGACCTGTGCACTCGATCTCGGCGGCGGGGCTACAGCCGACCGTATCAAGGAAGCCCTTCGTATCGTGGCCTCGAACAGCAGGGTCAAGACCATTTTCCTCAATATTTTCGGTGGCATAACACGCTGTGACGAGATAGCAAAAGGTATCGTCGGCAGCATAGAGAGCATGAATGACATCTGGCTGGTAGTCCGGCTTGAGGGGACGAACAAGGAGAAGGGGCTTGAGATCCTGGAGACGGTCCGTGATCATGTTACTCATGCAGACGGGCTGAACGAGGGAGTGGCAATACTTGAGAAGAGGTTAGTCAAATGAGTTTTTTAATAGATAAGGATACACGGTTGATAGTCCAGGGAATTACCGGACGTGAGGGTGCTTTCCATACAGAGCAGATGCTGCAGTACGGAACAGCGGTTGTAGCCGGGGTGACTCCCGGTAAAGGCGGGGCCGAAGTGCATGGAGTCCCGGTATACAACACAGTTATGGAAGCGATGACAACCCATCATGCGAACGCTACGGTGCTGTTCGTTCCTCCAAAATTCATGTTCGGTGCCGCTTACGAAGCAATCATATCCGGTGTTCCCCTGGTTATCACCATTGCAGAGGGTGTTCCTGTGCACGATATGCTGAAGCTCCATCACCTTGCCAAGGAGAAGGGGTGTCGACTGATAGGCCCGAACTCATTCGGTATCATCTCACCGGGTAAGGCAAAAGCTGGCTTCATGGCCCACAAGATATTCCTAGAAGGAAGTGTCGGAATCATGTCACGCAGTGCCACGAACTGCTATGAGACTGTATTTCTGATGAAGCAGAAGGGCATCGGGCAGTCCACCTGCATCGGTGTCGGTGGTGACATGATTCCCGGATCCCCCTTTGTTGATATGCTGCCGCTGTTTGAGCGTGACAGGGATACAAAAGTCATAGTCATGATCGGAGAGATCGGCGGCGGCGAAGAGGAGTTGGCTGCCGAGTATATTGCCGCGCATGTCACCAAACCGGTGGTAGCGCTGATTGCCGGGAAGAATGCTCCGAAGGATACAAGCATGGGACATGCCGGGGCCATCGTCTCTCCCGACGGAGAGGGCTCGGCAGAGAATAAGGAGACAGCGCTGCGCAAGGCAGGGGTGCTCATTGCCGAGAGTACTGAGCATCTCGTAGAGATCGTGGCAGATGTATTGAAAGGATAGCGATATGGATAAGAAACGGTTACTGAAAATTTATGAAACTATGCTGGCAATTCGGTACTTTGAGGATCAGGCCCTGACCCTCTTTGAAACAAATAAGCTGCGGGGATCGGTACATCTCTGTACAGGACAGGAAGCTGTTCCCGCCACGGTCTGTTCGCACCTCCGGGACGAGGACTACATTACCAGTACCCATCGCGGGCACGGTCACTGTATTGCGAAGGGAGCTGAACCGGACAGGGCTATGGCAGAGCTAATGGGCAAATCTACCGGTTACTGCCTAGGACGCGGCGGATCTATGCATATTGCCGATGTGACGAAAGGCAACCTCGGTGCCAATGCGATCGTGGCAGCCGGCCTGCCGATTGCCACCGGGGCGGCCCTCAGTGCCAAGATCCGGAAAACTGATCAGGTGGCGGTGGCCTTCTTCGGGGATGGGGCTTCCAATGAGGGAGCTTTCCATGAAGCGCTCAACCTGGCATCGGTGTGGAAGCTGCCGATCATCTTTGTCTGTGAGAATAACCAGTTCGGGATCTCGACCCACGTTGATGTGAGCACCTCCGTGAAGGATATTGCCGTGCGGGCCAAGGCATATGACATGGCCGGCGAGGTGGTTGACGGCAATGATGTCTTTTCCGTGGACAAGGCGATGAAGAAGGCTGTTGACAGGGCAAAGGCCGGTAAGGGGCCTACCCTGATAGAGTGCAAGACGTATCGCTGGTATGGGCACTGGACAGGCGATCCTCAGGTTTACCGCAAAAAAGAGGATGTTGAGGAGTGGAAGGATAAATGCCCGATCAAGCGTCTTGAAGCACACCTGCTGGAAAAATCGATTCTGAGTGAACAGCAGATCCGTGAGCTCCATGCTACCTATGCAGCCAAGATCAGCGATGCAGCTGAATTTGCCCTGAGCAGTCCGGAACCGGATCCCGCAACGGTCATGGACAACGTCTATTGCGATTGAAGGAGAGTAACTGATGAGTAGAAAGAAATATGCCGTGGCTATCCGCGATGTCATCCAGCATGAGATGCGCCGGGATGAGAATACATTTGTCATGGGTGAGGATATTGCCGAGCAGGGCGGTATTTTCGGTTGTACCCGTGGTTTGCTGGAAGAATTCGGGGCAGAGCGTGTACGCAACACCCCCATCTCCGAAGCTGGTTTCATTGGGGCGGGAATAGGTGCTTCACTGACGGGAATGCGGCCGATTGTGGAGCTCATGTACATGGATTTCACCTACGTGGCAATGGATATGATCCTGAACCAGGCAGCCAAGATCCGCTACATGTATGGGGGAAAGGCTACACTGCCCCTGGTCATACGGGGTCAGCAGGGGGTCGGTAGAGGTAATGCCGGAACCCATTCACAGAGTGTGGAGGCATTCTTTACCCATATTCCCGGGCTTAAGGTGGCCATGCCCTCTACCCCGGCCGATGCAGCCGGTCTACTGAGGACAGCAATACGGGATGATAATCCGATCATGTTCTTTGAACATAAGGCGCTCTATGCAACCAGCGGCGAAGTCCCGGATGACCCGGATTTCTCCATACCCTTCGGCAAGGCAGCTGTCATGCGGGAGGGTGCCGATGCAACTGTCATAGCAACCTCACTGATGGTCTCAAGGGCGCTTGAAGCTGCTGAGAAGCTGGCAGAAGAGGGTATAGAGGTGGAAGTGATTGATCCGAGGACCATCCTGCCGCTCGATATCGACACCATGGTCACCTCGGTCAAGAAAACCGGACGTGCCCTGGTGGTCCATGAGGCCCACCGGACGATGGGCATCGGTGCCGAGATTGCTTCTGAGCTGACTGAGAAGGCCTTTGTCTATCTTGATGCACCGGTAAGCAGGCTCGGTGCGAAAGCCTGTACCCTGCCGTTCAATCTGACGCTGGAGAATGCTGTTGTCCCGAGCGTGGATGATATCACGGCCGGTGTCCGTGCGATCTGTTACAAGTAATTAGGAGTCCGTATGGCTGAAACAATTATTATGCCCAAACAGGGCCTGCAGATGACCGAAGGAACCATCATTGAGTGGAGGAAAGCCGAAGGGGAGCAGGTTACCGAAGGCGAAACGCTCTTTGAGATCGAGACCGACAAGCTCAATATTGAGATAGACGCGCTGGCTACCGGGACACTGCTCAAGATCATCCATGCCGAAGGCGATACCGTTCCGATCACCGAGGTCATCGGTATCATCGGTGAGCCGGGTGAAGATATCTCGGCACTGCTCGCTGATCCCGGAGAAACGGCGGTGGAAGAGGAGCCTGTGGCAGAGAAATCGGCTGGGAAAGCCAGCACTTCTGTGCCTGCTTCCGTTACCAGGGCTCCGGGTGAACGTGTTTTTATCACTCCCCGGGCCCGTAAAATAGCCGAGGAGCGCAGTATTCCCTACGAGCAGATAGCCGGAAGCGGTCCTGATGGGGTAATTATTGAGCGCGATGTCAAGGCATGGCAGCCGGAAGCACAACCTGCTTCAACACCCCTTGCCAGGAAACTGGCAGCATCAGGGGACGTTGACCTGAAGGCTCTATCAGGCAGCGGACCGCGTGGAAAGATCTACAGCTCGGATCTGCTGCAGCCGGCTAAGCAGCAGCGTGTAGCGGCATCAACAGAGCAGCCGGTATCCGTCACGCCACTGAAGGGCATGCGGAAAGTGATAGCCGAGCGCATGCGCAGCAGCCTTGATACCGCAGCACAGGCGGTGCACCGCATCGAGATCGATATGAGTGAGGCGGTACGTATCCGTGAGGCATTCAAAGCAGCAGATAAAAAGATATCCTACAACGATATCATCCTCAAGGCCGTTGCCGCTGCGCTGGCGCAGACACCGCAGGTGAACCGGCAGCTGCATGCCGGGGAGCAGGGACCGGAAGTCCATCAGTACAGCGATATCAATATCGGTATTGCCGTTGCCCTGGATGAGGGGTTGATAGTTCCGGTGCTGCACAATGCCGATGCTCTGAATCTGGAGGCACTCAGAGACGAAACCCGACGGCTGGCAGCAGCAGCCCGTGAAGGAGCGCTGCAGCCTGATGAGCTCTCTGAAGGACGATTCACCGTATCCAATCTCGGCATGTATGACATCGACAGCTTCACTGCCATAATTAACGAACCTGAAAGCTGCATCCTTGCCGTGGGGGCTGTGAAGGAGAAGGCTGTGGTTGTGGACCACGAAGTACGGGTCAGGCCGGTCTGCAACTTTTCGCTGACGTATGATCACAGAATAATTGATGGAGCGCCGGCAGCTGAATTTTTGCAGAGGCTGAAAGCGCTTCTGGTAAATCCATACCTGCTGATCTGAACTGTAAGGAGTACTCCATGAACGAAACGCACACTGTCTGTGATATTGCGATTCTCGGATCCGGTCCGGGAGGGTATGTAACCGCTCTCTATGCAGCCCAGTGCGGCCTGAAGAGTGTACTGATTGAGAAGGGGAAAATCGGGGGCACCTGCCTGAACAGGGGATGCATCCCGACAAAGGCGCTGCTGCATGGTACGGAGGTGCTCGATACCCTTCAGAATGCCTCCCGCTTCGGTGTGACGGTACATGATGTCGGGTATGACCTGGCGGCCATGTACTCTTACCGGGATGCCACAGTGGGCAAGTTGCGCAAAGGTATTCAGGGTTTGCTGAAGCACCACGGAGTTACCGTAATCTCAGGACACGGTGAACTGACAGGTCCCGGTACGCTGCGCTGCACGGGGGCAGATTCGGTGGAGCATATCACAGCCTCCGATATCGTCCTGGCAACCGGCTCACAGCCCTCTGTTCCTCCCATACCAGGGTTGGAGGAGGCTGGGTACTGGACCAGTGATACCCTGCTGGAGAGTAATCCGGAGCTGCCGGAACGGATAATCATCATCGGTGGAGGGGTGATAGGGGTTGAGAGTGCCACAATTCTCCATGATCTGGGGGTGCATGTTACAGTTATTGAGATGCTGCCGCAGCTTCTGCCCCGCATGGATGCTGAAATAGCCGGAGTGCTGAAGAAGAGCCTGAAGAGACGCGGAATAACCGTTCATACCGGTACTACGGTGCAGTCAGTATTGGTTTCAGGAGCTGAGAAGCACTGCAGCATAGCAGTGAAGGGCGAAGGCGGAGAAGAGATACTGCCTGCTGATGAGCTGCTGGTGGCAATCGGTCGGTCTCCCAGTACCGACGGGTGCGGTTTCGATACTGTCGGTATCCACAGAGAACGTGGTTTTGTCACCGTTGACCGTAACTTCCGGACCTCCCTTGCCCATCACTATGCCATTGGGGACATAACCGGTGGGTGGATGCTGGCGCATGCCGCATCGGCCCATGGAATGCTGGTAGTAGACCATATTCTTGGGAAGCCCAATTTCACCAATACCGATATTGTCCCGGCCTGTGTCTATACCCGGCCGGAGATAGGAGCTGTCGGCCTTACCGCTGAAGAGGCTGAAGAACAGGGATACGAGATCCGCCAGGGATACTTTCCCATGAGCGCCAACAGCAAGGCCTCGATAACGATGGATACAGAGGGGTTCACCAAGATCATCTCCGATGCCGCCACCGGGGCTCTTCTCGGGGCGCATATGATCGGCCCCCGTGCAACTGATCTCATCTCGGAGATGGCCCTGGCCATCGCCTCAGAGGTGACCGTCGATGAGGTTGCAGCTGCCATACACCCACATCCGACAGTCTCGGAATCGGTTATGGAAGCTGCTCATGATGTGTTTGGGCATGTGATCCATAGCATCCCGCGCAGGAGGAAGCAATAGCGCACTGAAATGGACAGGAAGTTTACACCGATACGAAAAGACCGCCTCTCGGAACATGTCACGCGCGTTCTTCTTGAGATGATCCGAAGCGGTCGGCTGAAGCCGGGTGATCATCTGCCCTCTGAGCGTGAGCTGTCAGAGAAATTCAATATCAGTCGCAATTCAATCCGTGAAGCCCTGAAAGTCATGGAGTCTATGGGGTATATCGAAACCCGGACCGGGTCCGGGGGCGGTTCCAGCATACTTGAAGTTGCTGTGGACAGCTGCATAGAGCCGTTCATAGATGCCCTGGGACATGACAGGAAAACGCTGGTGGAGATGCTTGATTTCCGTCTCATCATCGAGACGGAGTTTGCCCGCATCGCTGCACAGTCTGCTGGTCCTGAAGATCTGCTGGCAATACGTATGGCATTGGTACTGATGGAGCAGGAGATCGCATCCGGCGGTGTCGGCCTTGCCGGTGACAACACGTTCCATGAAGCCGTTGCAGCCGCAACGCATAACAATCTCTATCTGAAGATGCTGAAGATGGCCAAGGGGCTGCTCAGCAGGAGTCGTGAGGCGACGCTGCAGATACGGAATCAGCCGGAAAAGAGTCTCAAGGACCATGTTGAAATATTCGAAGCAATTGAAATGGGGCAGAGTTCCTGCGCGGCCCAGCGCATGCGCAGTCATCTTCTCAGAGCCAGAGCCCATATGGTCAGTTTCTGGAAGCAGGAGATGCGTACAGATGCCGGATTATACAGCTATGCCATGGAGGAGTGATGAAAGTTGACCTGATCTATAACCGCACGGCATCCGAACTGGTCATACCGGACCGGAATTTCGGTGGAATCATTGAACCTAGTAATCTGAAGGCGGAGAAAAGTGCCCGTCAGCTCATAGAGGATGCACTGGAACAGAGTTCCGGCTCCTTATCCTATGTCGATATCATGGAAAATCCCGGGAAGCTGCTCGTTATCGTGAATGACGGTACCCGGCCTACCCCGACACGGGCGGTGCTGGATATCATCGCAGATGATCTCGCAGCCGCTGGAGCGGAGTTCATAATAGCAACCGGGGTACATCGTGCCCCGACTGATGAGGAGTACCGGTTTATCTTCGGGGACCATTATCAGCGTTTTGCCGACTCGATTCACGTGCATGACGCCAGAGCGGATGAACAGATGGTCTATCTTGGTGAATCAGGTCAGGGTACTCCCATGTATATCAACAGACTGGGATATGAAGCGGATACGATACTGGCAATCGGATCGGTGGAACCACACTATTTTGCCGGGTATACCGGTGGGCGCAAGGCAATCCTTCCCGGTATTGCCTCCTACCGTACCATTGAGATGAATCACAGACATGCCATACTTCCCGATGCAAGGGCGCTGAAGCTCGAGGATAACCCGGTGCATAAGGATATGGTGGATGCCCTGAAGACCCTCGGTGATAAGCGGATATTCTCCATAATGACCGTCATGGATAAGCAGCATGCCATCTATGCGGTTACTGCCGGGGATATCGTGACATCCTTTGAAGCGGCAGTCGATGATGCCAATGCGGTCTTCACAACCGAAATCGAAGAGCAGGCCGACATCGTCATCACCTGTGCCGGATACCCCATGGATGTGGATCTCTATCAGTCGCAGAAAGCGCTGGATAATGCCAAGCTGGCCCTGAAGGATGGAGGAATAGTTATTCTGGTATCAGCCTGCCGTGACGGGGTCGGGGAACCGGCTTATATCGAACTGCTCAGTTCCAGTCCGACTCCGGAAGCGGTCATTGAGACGATTGCCAGCGAGTACCGGCTAGGATACCATAAGGCGGCGAAAATGGCTGAAATAGGCTGCCGAGCAGCGATATGGGCGAAGACAGAGCTTGAGGATGCCCTGCTGGAGAAGATATTCATCCGGCCGGTTGCATCGGTGCAGAAAGCCCTTGATGAGGCCATTGCCGAGAAGGGCAGGGATGCAACGGTTCTGTTCATGCCGGATGGGGCAGTCACCATTCCCAAGATAGCAGATAGATAGTAGCACCGGAACCTGTCTGCAGAGAGTCGAAAGTGCTGTGCAATATTTCTGGTAATTACTGGCAAATATAGGTATAGTATTGCTGAGGGGCACAGATGAAGGGAAAGGGAATGATTGAACCAATAAAGAGGAGCCGACTCTCGGCAGAAATCCAGCAGAAGATCCAGAGTCTTATCATCGATGGCACCTACCTGCCCGGGGAGCGGCTACCGAGCGAACGGGAACTGGCCGAACAGTTCCAGGTCAGCAGGGCTTCAGTCCGTGAAGCACTCCGTATCCTGGAGAATCTGGGGTACCTTGAGGTGCGGGTAGGCATCACTGGGGGTACCTTTGTCAGGCAGGTTACTCTTGACAATGTGCTGGACCCCTTTACCGAGATCCTGGGAAGTGAGGAGGATCTTGTCCTTGAGATGATCGAGTTCAGGAAAATCCTTGAAACCGAGTATGCCAGAATTGCTGCCGGCACACGTACAGAGGATGACCTGCTGCGGATGCAGAGCAGCCTGGATCTTGAAACCCGTGAAATTGATGAGGGTGGACTTGGACTGCAGGGCGATCGGTCTTTCCATGAAGCTGTTGCCAGAGCTACGCAGAACTCAGTCTTTGTGAAGATGCTGGCCATGGCAAAGGGCCTGCTGGAAAAGACGCGGGAAACGACCCTGAAAATACCCGGTCAACCGCGCAGAGGTCTTGCCGATCACAGGAGAATATTTGCAGCCATTGAGAACGGGGAAGGCGATCAGGCTGCAGCCCTTATGATGGCCCATCTTCAGAAGGCCTATGAGAACGCCGCCCAATACAGGAAACCACGCTAGATTCTACCGCTCCCCCGCCACCGGTTCCGATTGCTTCTCATGGTATTCCCTGAATTTGAAGAGATTCCTGTACTCATCCTTTTCGCGATACCAGCGGTTTGCCGGATCGGCAATATCCTGCTTCCAGAGAGGATCTGTCAGCTTCCTGAAGCGCAGGGCATAATCATCGATCCACTTCACCACCGTTTCGTCATTGATGAGGTCCTCGGAATGGGTGTGGCCTGCAGGGGCAAGATGCCTGCTTACCTGCTCCCGCAGCACTTCCGGGTTGTCGATGATCATGCACGGACGACGCAGGTTCCCACTATCGTTGTAGGGGAAGGCGTTCCTGATGCCTTTGAAGAAGGGTGAGTTGACAACCTCCAGCAGGGATTTCTCCCGGATGTTGTCCATGCCGAAATGGGCGAACACGCACGGTTCCACCTTTCCGGAGTTCAGTACGTGAAAGTAGCTTCTCCCACCTGCTAGGCAGCCGGCGGCAGCCGGCCCGTCATTCCAGAAATCTGCTATGAAGACCGGGTACTCCCGGCGCAGTTCCTTTATCCGCTCCCCGCAGAACAGGCGCTGTTCGGGGGAGGGTACCAGTTCCAGAATCGGATCCTTTCCGACCGGCATGAACATGAAGTACCAGGCAAAGATGATGCCTCTCTCCATGAACGTCCTGATGAAGGCGGCTTCGGTCACGGTCTCAATATTTCCGCTGGTGTAGGTTACACTGATACCAAAGAGCACACCGGCATCATGGAGGTACTCCATTGCCTGCAGGATCCGGTCATAGATTCCGTCCCCCCGACGCCGGTCGGTCTCCTCCCGGTATCCCTCGATACTGAGGGCGGGAGCAACATTGCCCAGGGCCCCGAGCGCTTCAGCCAGATCCCTGTCGATAAGGGTGCCGTTGGTATAGGTGAGGAAGTACATGTCATGGTATTTGCGGAAGAGCCGGAGCCACATGTTCTTCAGGAGGTAGGGCTCCCCGCCGGAGATGACAACAAAGTACATGCCGAGGCCTCTGGCCTGCTTCAGCAGGTCGTCTATCTCGGACTCGCTGAGGGTTCCGTCTTTGGTATAGAGCCCTGAGTAGCATCCGGTGCAGTTGAGGTTGCAGTGCATTGTCGGGCTGATGACCATGAATGAGGGAATCCAGGTCTCGAAGGTGGTTGCCTTCATCCTGGCCCGCTGCCCGATATAGGCCCAGTTGCAGATGAAGTTCTCAATAAGCTTCCGTTTCCCCTCAGCATTGACCCAGCTGCCGACATTGGCGAAGAGGGCTGCCATGCCCCGCTGCTCTTCAATATCCTGCATCAGCTGATTGAGGAAACTCTGCAGCCCGGGGGTCCCGACATCGGTCTTCATTAACCCTGACAGCCTTTTCAGGTCTTCCATCTTTCCGGTGAGGCTTTTGGTAACCCGCGAAACGATCGCGCGCTTGGCAACTGCCCGCTGCAGTGAATGTATGGGATTACGGTCCCTGACGATATTCGGTGATCTGTTCATGGCTGCCTCCCGTTCGTCGTCGATTCCGGCTGGCAACGGATAATCCCGGTTAGGCAGTGATGGCAGGCAGATAACAACAGTACAGAGCATCTTCCGTTACCAGATTTTGCTGTACGTTACTATCTTTAGTATACTCCCGGCTCCTGCGGTTGTCGATGAACTGCGGTATAAATAGCCTGAAATACCCCTGCCGGCAAAAACGGAACTCCCTCAAGCCGCTTCCCGGAAAGAGCACCCCCGGGTTCTCCGAAACTGGACGCTGGGAAAGTTATAATTGACACCTTGCATCGGTTGTGAGTAGCCTTTGATATGCCCCCATAAAGGGTAACACATTTTATTGACTGACCCCATTCAGGGTAA
>CAZSBC010000021.1:0-28229 GCA_964605195.1 uncultured Spirochaetales bacterium
TGACCTTCGAAATCTACATCAAGTATAGGGTAGTTCACCAGGTAGCGAAACAAGAAAAAAATTGAAATAAACTGTAAAAATTTATACAACAAAAACGCTAAAAAAGAGAAAAACAGGTAAAATTGTCCATAAAAATACATAATTATTAAACATTTTTCCATAATTTGTCTCGTTGCAGTATTTCCATGACCCCTTTATCATTTGATAGTACCATTCCGCTGGTTGTCCGGTTGACAGGACTGGAACTCAACCGGAGATATACGAATCAATTAACTGAGGCAGTAAATGGAAATTACATCTGTACTGGAAATGACAAGGGTCAGCAAGGCTTTTCCCGGCACGCTGGCTGTTGACCAGGTCGATTTTCAAGTCTATGCCGGAGAAATACATGCTCTATGCGGAGAGAATGGAGCCGGCAAGAGTACCCTGATGAAAATAATCGCCGGATCATACAATGACTATAAAGGGCACGTATACATGTCGGGGAAGGAGGTTGAACTCACTACTCCATCCAGGGCAAAGAGCCTGGGAATAGAGATGATCTATCAGGAACTCAGCCTGGCATATCCCTTGAGTATTGCCGAGAATATCCTTGTCGGCCGTATGCCCATGAAAGGGCTGTTCATTGACCGTGAAAAGATGGTTCGGGAGACCAAACGCTGCCTCAAGATGGTTGGGCTCGAGCATCTTGACCCCATGACTCCCATTGAGGATATCAGCCAGCATGAGGGGCAGCTGGTTGAGATAGCCAAGGCTCTGGGCAACAATCCCTGTGTGCTGGTAATGGACGAACCGACCTCAGCCCTCTCCCGGGAAGAGGTCAAGCGACTCTTTTCCATCATGCGGAACCTGAAAAATCGCGGTATTGCCATTATCTATATCTCGCACCATCTTCCCGAGATCTTTGAGGTAGCCGATCGTATCACGGTATTGCGGGATGGCAGGAAAATTGCTACCGAGGAGATTCGTGATGTCACCAGTGAGCAGTTGGTGCAGATGATGATCGGCCACAGCGTAAATGAGTTCTATACCCATACAGATCACTCGTCTGAGAATGTGCGTATCGAGGTGAAGGACCTTTCCCGGTACGGTTTTTTCCATAACGTCTCCTTCTCAGCCAAAGAGGGGGAAGTGCTTGGAATCGGCGGGCTTTCCGGAGCTGGACGCAGTGAGCTGGCACGGGTCCTCGTTGCCCTGGACAGGCGTGATGCCGGTACCGTAAAAATTGATGGGGAGCTCTATGATCCTGCCCATATGGATCAGGCCTTGAAGATGGGGGTTGCCTATCTCACTGAGAACAGAAAGACCGAGGGGCTGGCTCTGCGCCTTGATGTCAATGACAATATTCTTGCTGGCATAATACCGAATCTATCCAGGTACGGCTTCTATAACAGCCGGAACGGCCTGGAAATTCTGAAGGTACTGATCAAGGAGCTCTCGATATATCCTCCAGACCCATTCAGGATTGTCAATAACCTCTCCGGAGGAAACCAGCAGAAGGTGCTATTGGCAAAATGGATGGCAGGTAAACCAAAGGTGCTGATTCTTGATGAACCGACCCGGGGTGTCGACATCGGGGCCAAGATGATAATCCATAAGTCAATTGAGGCCCTGGCAGCCAATGGGCAGACAATCATCCTGATCTCTTCAGACCTGCCTGAGCTGGTTGCGCTCTCCAACCGGATTCTGATCATGCGTCAGGGACACATTATCAGGGCTATGAAGAAGGCAGAGTGCTCAGAGGAGAGTGTCCTGCTGGCAGCAAACGGGGAGGGCCTGTAATCATGGCGGAAATTAAGAGTACCCCTGAGAAAAAACCGCACCTCGTCCAGCCTGAAGTGGTAGACGACAAACGGGCAGTGAAGCTCAACGTCTTCAGTAAGTTCATGCATACCCTTGGGATCTACGGGGTTGCCGGGATGTTCATCATTCTGGGGATACTGCTGCAGGCTGCCGGCATTATCAACAACTTCCTCACGGCCCAGAATATGCTGAACATTGTCGATGCCGTAGCCTTGCTCGGTATCGTTGCTGTGGGAATGGCCTTCATAACCTATTCCGGACACTATGCCGATCTCTCTGCCCCAACGACCATGGCCCTGACCGGCATCGTGTGTGTTGAGATGCTGCAGTTCGGCTTCCTGCCGGCATTGCTCATCTCCTTTGCCGTGGGATTTGCCGTCGGCCTGCTGAATGCGTTTGTAGTTGGCAAGTTCAAGGCCAATCCCATCATCTGGACCCTGGCAGTCAGTTATGTGACGCTGGGAATTATCAGGTTGGTATGGGTCAACAAGCAGATCTATCCCGACATGAAGGCAAGTACGCAGCTTGCCAGTGACCTTTTTGACAACATTTACCGGCTGCGGTTTTTCGGCAAGATAGCGTTTCCGGTAGTTGTGCTACTGCTTCTGGTAATACTCTTCAGCATCATCATGCAGAAGACAAGATACGGGGCTCAGCTGAAGATGACCGGTGCTGCACGCAATGCAGCCAAGTTTTCCGGGGTGAATGTGGAACGAGTAATCGGGACGGCCTTTATCATCAGCGCACTGTCGGCAACTATTGGTGGCTTGGTGGTTACATCACTATCTAGAGTAGGTGCCTGGTATAACGGTTCCGGCTATGATTTTCGTGCAGTTACCGCAATTGTTATCGGCGGCATGACCCTGGCCGGTGGACGGGGAACCATAATCGGAGTGTTGGGTGGTGTGCTGATCATTGGCCTGATGAACAATATCATGACCCTGCTGGGGATTGGTACATTCTCTCAGGATATGATCAGGGGAGCAATTTTCATCATAGTTGTTGGAATAAATGCCAAATCACTAAGGAGTTTGGGCCGTGACGATGCGTAAAAAACTATTCAAGGACAGACAGAGCCTGCTGGCATATATTGATAAGAACAGGATCTTCTTTCTCTTTATTCTGGTCTTCCTCATCATGATCATTTTTGCACCCCGGTTTTTCAATGCCTTCAACCTGACGACGATCATGCGGACCATGGCAATGAATGCCACGGTAGCCATCGGCTTCACCCTGATTCTGATCATCGGGCAGCTGGATCTCTCCATAGGGACGATCATCACCTTCTCTGCCGTTGTGGGACTGGGATTGAAGGAGGCTGTCGGATTCGGATTGAGTGTCCCCATAGCCCTTATTGCCGGAGCCTCCATTGGGCTCCTTAACGGTATTCTGGTGGCCAAGGCAAAAATAAACTCTTTTATCGTCACTCTGGGTATGATGACTATTCTTCAGGGGGCCATCTACACGATTACCGGGGGCAACTCCATCAGTCTCTCAACCCACGATGCCTTTGCCGTATCCGACTTTCTGGCACTGATGCTGATTCCCCTGATCACACCCAGGGTGCTTATTACCATTGTTCTGGTAATCTTTGCCTCCGTATTTATGAAGAAAACCAAGATCGGAAGGAATTTCTATATGGTGGGCGGCAACGTCCAGACAGCCTGGCTGGCCGGTATTGATACCGACAGGTATACCATAGCTGCCTTCGTGATCTCCGGGACCATGGCCGCAGTAGGTGGAATCCTCTTTGCCATGGAAAGTGCCGCTGCGACCCTGAATATGGGAGACTCTTCCCTGATGTATGTCATCTCAGCCACCATAATCGGCGGAACGGCAATGTCCGGTGGAAAAGGAGGCGTCTTCAAGACGTTCATGGCTATCATGACCCTTGAGATTCTCTATAACGGCATCATTCTCATGGGGCTGGGAAATGAGGTGAAGATATTCCTGGCCGGTCTGATCCTGGCATCGGTAGTCCTCTATGAAGCCTATACAGCCTACAGGAGAGAACTTGTCCTGGGGCAGCGCGCCGAACTGCTCAAGGAACTCGATGCAATGAAAAGCAGGAGCTGATTGATTTGCGGGTTATTCCCCCGGGATACGGGGGTGTAAATGCATATTGGATTGATTTGTTTCAATCACATAAAAAACATGGAGGAAATTATGAGAAATTTCGTCAGGTTTCTGGCAGTTGCAGTGGTATTGCTTTCTGCAGCTGGAATGGTTTTTGCCGGTGGCGAAGAAGAGGCCGCTGTGTCCGCAGTTGATGCCCAGGCCAATCTTGAAGCATCACTTGCGGTTGATGTAAGCGTTCTGACAGCTGCCGACGGACAGCCGCTGATTAAAGTCGGGGGAGCCGGAAGAGCTGTGCCCGAACGGCCGGATGATCCTTCAGCTTTGCCGGAAACAGACCCGCTGCACTGGTGGGACATGGAATTTGCCGGATGGATCACCAATAAGACCAATATTCCCGAATCCCCGAAGGATGGGGCTATTGGTAAAAAGGTGATCATGATCGTACATGGGGATCACCCCTGGACGACCGCCTGTACCAATGGGGCGCAGAAAGTTGCAGATGCCTACGATATCGACCTCAAAGTGATGTCCCCGAACTGGGATCTGGCTGTACAGAACCAGATGATTGATCAGGCCATCAACGAACGGCCTGACATGCTGCTGCTGATTCCTCTGGATGCAAAGACAGCTCCCCAGCAGGCCAGGAAGATCAACCGTGCCGGGGTTCCCCTGATTCTGTTCAACACCCTTCCTTCAGCGGAAGCAATGGATTACTCTATTGCCTGGACCGGTCCGGATGACTTTGGCCAGTTCAGAATCCTTGCCAGGATGTGGGCTGATGCGCTTGGTAAAGAGGGCGGTGTTGCCTTTGTTCAGCATGCTCCCGGCGGCTCCCCCTATTTCGCCCGCTGTTTTGGACCTATCTCCGAACTGGCAGAATATGCCCCCGATATTGAGGTCCTTGATAAGCAGGCTCCCGGGTTTGAGGCAGACAAGACCATGCAACTCGTATCTGACTGGCTGACCCGTTTCGGTGATGACCTGAAGGGAATTATGGCTGCTGATGACTCATCCCAGGCTCTCGGAATTGCCGAAGCGCTGAAGAAGGCCGGAAGAGAAGATATCATCGTTGTTGCAGCAGGGAACAGCAAGGTCGGCATGGACCTGGTTAAAGATGGCAAGATCTATGCAATCACGTATCAGACTGCAGAAGGTGATGGTGCCCTGGCTGTCAAGACAGCGGCAGACTGGTTCAATGGAATTGAGATTGAACCTGTTCGTTACCTCCCCCAGCACATGATCACCATTGAGGATGTTGAAGACTTCTATCCTCCGCAGTGGTAGCAGCACACCTGTCTGATTTCTGTTCCGGTACCGCTCCGGTACCGGAACACTTCCACGAAACTGATTTCTTTTACACCAAGGAGATACATATGCAGCGTTTTGGGCAGGTTATACAGATTGATCCTGATAAGATTGAAATCTATAAAGCGTATCACGCAGAACCCTGGCCGGAGATCAATGCCATGATCTCAGCCTGCAATATCAGGAACTACTCAATCTATCTCAAGGACAATTTCCTTTTTGCCTACATGGAGTATGTGGGCGATGATTTTGATGCTGATATGGCAAAGATGGCTGCCGATCCCAGAACCCGGGAGTGGTGGAATATCATGAAACCGATGCAAAGACCGCTTGCCACCCGGGCAGAGGGAGAATGGTGGGCAGATATGGAAGAGGTGTACCACCTCGATTGACTGGCAAGTACCATAGGATGAATCGATGAATCGAAGCATAAACTGTATACACAAACTGGACCGGATAGGGAAGACCTTTGCCCATGAGGAGGCTGACCGGGTTCCCATCTCTGATTTTTTCTGGACAAGCTTTATCACCCGCTGGCAGCAGGAGCTGGGACTCCCCTCCGATGCCTCACCATATACCTATTATGATCTGGACTGGATCTGTACCGTTCCCAACATGGATCCGCACATCAAGCCGTTTGAGGTTATCAGGGAGACTGAGAGCGACACAGTGCTGAAGACAGGCTTTGAGGCGGTAATCCGCAGGCGGGAAGGGGTTCAGATGCCCTATTTTGAGAGTTTTGAGACCGATACCATTGAGAAGGCCCTTGCTTTCAGCTTCGATGATCCCTATGATGAACGCCGCTACTTCTCTGGCGGCGACAACCAGATTGCAGGAATCGGCGATGTGATCGTCCGTAATTCCCCTCCCTGGATCGACTCGGTTAAGAGCCTTTATCCCGACTTCCCGGTGTACGGTTCGGTATGCGAGGTGATGGAGACCGGCTGGAGAATCGTCGGCACTGAAAATATTCTCATGTGGATGGCCCTCTACCCCGATGAAACCAGCCAGTTCCTGAACAGGGTTGGTGACTTCGTTGTCGGCCTGACAGAGGCCCAGATCAAGGCAGCCGATGGTCTGCTTGACGGGATGGTTGTCTGGGGTGATGTTGCCTATGTGAACGGCATGCTGCTCTCTCCCGATATGTGGAGAGCTTTTTTCAAACCGCACCTCAAACGCATAATTGATGTTTGCCATGCCAGCAATCTACCGGTGATCTATCATGGCTGCGGTAATGCCAAAGCCATATTCACCGATATGATTGAACTTGGACTGGACTGCTATAATCCGCTTGAGGCAAAGTCCGGCCTGGATGTTGTTGAACTGAAGAGCGAGTATGGCAATCAGCTCTCCTTTTGCGGGAATATCAATGCCCAGACGTGGGGGTATGGTACTGATCAGGAGATCACCGATGAGGTGATGCGGAAAATGAATGCTGCGAGAGGCGGGGGATACATTGTCCAGTCTGATCACTCGGTACCGAGCAATGTCAGCGCCGAACGCTACGAACTGGTCTATAATCTGGTCAAGAAATACGGACGATATCCCCTGGATCTTGGAACCTATAACCTGTAGCTTTCAGAAGGGAGAGAGACCCTCAGGGCAGCCTGGGCACCTACATCCCACGGGCTGTTTTCCGGTAAGTTGAGGGGGAAATCTTTTCATACTTCTTGAATACGCGATAGAAATAGTTGTGATCGGCATATCCCACCTCCAGAGCGATGCTCTTCTCCTTGAGATTGGATGAAGCCAGCAGCTCCTTGGCCCGGGTAATCCGCAGCCCATTGAGATAGTCGGTAAAGCTCATCCCCACCTCCTTCTTGAACTGCTGCCCCAGATAGGCGGGAGAGATGTTGTAATCATACGACAGGGTCTTCAGGGAGAGGGGTTCATGGAAATGCTGATCGATATACTGGATGATAAGCTGTATTGTCGACTGTGAACTTCCCTCTGACCGGATCAGGTCAATCAGTTTATGGGCAGTGGATCGCAGCCAGAAGAGGGATTCCTCGATTGACTGCTGGTCAAAGAGGTTCTTGTATATCTCGTCATAGCTGCCTAGGAAATCCTGCATATTGACTCTGAAAAGGGTGATGGTCTGGTTGATAAGCGAGAATATCTGGATGATATACCCCCTGAGAAATTCCTCCTTCACAAAGCGTACCTGCTGCAGTGCATTGAATAGGAAGGAGAAGAAATTCTCCACCTTTTCCGGGTCAAGCTTCTTCAGTCCCTCCTCCAGCTCGGTATAGGAGAGTTCGGGAAGTGAGTCCCGTTTCTCCAGGAAGTCGTTGACATTGTTGCGGGTCACGATGAAGCGGGGAAGGTTCCGAATCGGCTCCACCTTCAGTCCGGAGAACCAGTCAACGGCAGTCTGCATAGCAAGGGCCCCATCCATGATCCCGTTCTGGTAGGCAGCCGCATGCAGCTTGTTCTCCTTGATCTGATAGAGCTGCTTCTCGGTGCTGGCAACACATACCCTGATGATATCATCCCGGCCGCAGCGCATAAGCACATTGTTGATGGCATTCTGCAGCGGCAGGTCGCCCGAACTTACAATGCCCTTCAGCTGCTCCCCGTATTCATGAATCCAGGTCTCAAGGAGCTTTTCCGTCATCAGCGGATTGAGGTAGGAAGTCTGGGCATCCAGCAGCTGAATACCCGGGGCAATCCGCTCCAGTTCGGCGATGAATCCCCAGGTCCGGGCATAGAAGGCGGAAGTGCCCGGGATGTGCCGGATTAGACAGTATCCACCCTCACCCTGCATCAGCTCTGCGAAGGCATGTGAGAGACTCCGGTACTGCCCCCAGTCATCGGGACCGGTCCACGAGATGACATACCTGTAGACATCCGGTTCGGGCAGCAGGTTGCTGCAGATCAGGGGTATGCCGGCCTCATTGATCAGTCGGTAGTGCTCGACGCAGGCATTGGAGTTCTCAGGGATCATGATGACAAGGTCCGGGGATTTTCCTATGGCTTTATCCACGCACTCGGCCTGCCGCTGGACATCCCAGCTGGATGAATAGAAGGATACCTGTATCTGGTTGTTGTCCGCTATCTGCTGGACTCCCCTGCAGTATGCCTCAAGGTAGGGGAATTCGCCAGGATGGATGCAGATCACCCTGCGATTCTTTGTGTCCAGGTTCCTCGGTGGTTCGGGAATGTTGACTTTGGACATCGTGTATCCGGCATATTCATAGTCATACCAGTGCCGGATATCATTTTCCGGGTAGGACTGCGGGTTATCGGGTCTAGGTGGAATTTCCTTTAGATCTTTGAGCCAGAACACATTAAACTTCATTCTTTGATCCTTGCCTGATTATACCAGATTTTTGCAGGTTCGAAAACAAACAAGTTTCCTTGCATCGGGCGGATGAATCCGGCATAATCTCATCCATGAATCAATTTGACGGAGTAATCTTCGATTTCAACGGAACGATGTTCTTTGATAACGAGTTCCACATACAGGCGTGGATAGCCTTTGCTGCCCGCTACGGGGTGGTGATGACACGGGAAATCTATATTGATCTCTTTCACGGGCTTGCCTCTAAGGAGTCGCTAGAGCAGCTGCTCGGCAGGAAGGTTGATCAACAGACCTCCCTGGCCATGCAGGAGGAGAAGGAGGCCATCTACCGGCAGCTTTGCCTTGAGGACTCGCAACACTTCCGACTTGCTCCGGGATTGGAGAGGCTGCTCGATGAGCTTTCCGATGCCGGCGTGCCCAGAGCCATTGCAACAGCTTCAGCTGAGACGAATGTTACCTTCTTTATAGCGCAGTTCAGACTGGGACGGTGGTTTGAACGGGAGCGTATTGTCTTTGATGACGGTAGCTTCCGAAACAAGCCGCACCCCGACATCTATCTCAGGGCGGCCGAACGGTTGCGTATCCCGCCCAGACAGCTGGTTGTTGTCGAGGATTCGCTCATCGGAGCTGCTGCGGCAGAGCGGGCCGGAACAGGCAGGATACTGCTTACCGGCGAGCATACCTACAGAAATGATGAGTTGGACAGAAAATTCCCGGGGACCCTTTTCATCACAGACTTCGATCAGTTCCCCAGGGCTCTGCTGCTTGGGCCATAGGGATATCCCACTGGAATGCAGGGAGCTCTATCTCCCCACCGCTTCCGACGCGAACACCCTCACCTGAGAGCAGGGACGCCTGCTCCTCGAATCCCCCGCCCCTCGGCAGCGAGATACCTCTGCTTCCTACCACCCGGTGCCAGGGCAGGTTGTGTGATGCCGAGCAGGAATGGAGAACTCTTGCCACTTGACGGGCTCCTTTCGGGCTACCGGCCGCTCTGGCAATTTGTCCATAGGTACATATGTATCCTGGGGGAATAGCTGCGATGATATTAATAACCCGGTTGGTGAAAGCTGTCATACTGACTAAAGTATGCCGTTCTTTCCTTCCGGTGTCCAGCTGCCGTGTCAAACTCTGTCCCTTTTCATCAGGAAAGATAACAGCACACCTTTCCTTTTTTCCATGATATCAGTAGAATGATCGGACATCGGGGCTCCATTTGCCCCTGACTAAGCATTTATCCTGCGGTAATATAGTAGAGAATCCCGGTATCCGGACAGGCCTGCTGCTGTACCCCCGCGGGACAGTTGGGCGGCCTAGTGCAGATGGCCGCCGAAGACAGGAGTTGAACTTTCATGGAATACGATATGAAGAGCCTGCATCCATTGGAGATCAAGGTGCTGCGGCATGTGCAACCGGGTGAACCGATAACCGCTGAGAGGATCATGGAGGAGCTTGGTTTCAAGCTCGGCCAGTGTAACCAGGCCTTCAGCTGGCTGGTCGCGAAGCAGCTTATTGAAGAGACCACGCGGCAGTTGAAGACCCTCTATGAGATCACTGAACTAGGAAGAGGTATCCAGGAACTGGGATTTCCCGGAGAGCGCATGTTCAACCTGCTGAAGGAGCACGGTGCCCTCCCGCTGCCGAAGATTGCCGAGACCCTTGGCCTTGAGCAGCGCGATATCGGCTCGGCTTTCGGTCAGTTTTCCAAACAGGGCATCTTCGGCATGACTGCAGAGAAGCTGGCAGAGATACGCAATGCGGTGCTTCCGAGGGAGATCATCGTTGCCCGGGAGCTTGTCGGCAGAGGCGTTTCCGGTGCATTGGATGAGAGCACTCTCACTGATGAAGAGCGTTCCGTCATGAAAGGCATCAGCAAGAAACGGGGAGCAGCGGGTGCCCCCTTCCGGATCGTGGAACGGGAGGAGCTGGTCTACGCGCTCACCGGAGCGGGAATTGAAGCTGCCAAGCAGCTTGTCGCTGAGAACATAACCGGGGAAGAGCTTGGAGCGGTTACCCAGACCATGCTTGCTGCAGGCAGCTGGAAGGGAAAAAACTTCAGGGAATATAACCTCAAGACCCCTCCGAGCAGGGTGCTGCTGGGCAGGAGAAATCCCTACGGGGAGTACCTGCAGTGGGTGAAGGACAAGCTTGTATCTCTCGGGTTCGAGGAGTTCGACGGACCCCTCGTAGAGACGGAGTTCTGGAACGGGGACGCACTGTTCATGCCGCAGTTTCACAGTGCACGTGACATCCATGATGTCTACTACGTGAAGAATGCCTCCCATGCACGTGAGATAGAGCAGCCCTACCTTGACCAGGTTGCAGCAGCCCATGAAAACGGATGGAAGACAGGCAGCCGCGGCTGGGGTTATGCCTTTGACCGGGAGTTCACCCGCCGTCAGGTAATGCGCAGCCAGGGAACAGTTCTCTCTGCGAAGCAGCTGCATACTGCCAAGATACCCGGAAAGTATTTCGGCGTTGCCCGCTGTTTCCGCTATGACCAGGTTGATGCGACGCATGGTGCCGACTTCTACCAGACAGAGGGAATTGTGCTGGGCGAGGATGTAAACCTGCGTACCCTTCTCGGGCTGCTGAAGATGTTCGCTGAGGAGGTTGCGGGAGCTGAGGAGGTCAAGTACGTCCCCGGATACTTCCCCTTTACCGAACCATCGATCGAGGTGCATATCAAGCATCCGGTGCTTGGCTGGTTTGAACTCGGCGGCAGCGGAATCTTCCGCCCCGAGGTCACGCAGGCCATGGGCGTGGATGTTCCCGTGCTGGCCTGGGGGCTCGGTATTGACCGCATGGCACTGATGCATCTCGGGCTGAATGACCTGCGGGAGCTGTTCACCCCTGATATCGAGAGTGTCCGCCTGAGGAGGAGCAAGTAATGCCAAAGATTGAAGTACTGACCGATGTCTTCTACCGGGACCTCGGCACAACATACACCGATGAACAGCTTGAGGAAATCCTCCCGGTTGCCAAGGCGGAACTGGACGGCAGGGATGAGGATGAAGGCATCCTGAAGATTGAGCTGAATGACACGAATCGTCCCGATCTCTGGTCAACTGCCGGTCTTGTTAGGCAGTTGAAAAGTTATTCCGGCAGTGGAGTACCACTCTATGACTTCTTCTCAAACAGTGAGGAGAGCTTCGAATGTGAAGAGCGGGTAGTGACTGTCGATCCGCAGCTGGAGCATATACGGCCCTATATTGCAGCCTTCGTTATCTCCGGTACAGCGATCCGAGAGGCGGTTCTCAAGGATATTATCCAGACCCAGGAGAAACTCTGCTGGAACTTCGGGCGTAAGCGCAGCTCAATTGCCATGGGGGTTTACCGCAATGACCTGATAACCTATCCGGTGCAGTACCGGGCAGCGGATCCCGATAAGACAAAATTCGTTCCCCTGCAGATGGATACGGAGTTATCCCTGCGGGAAATCAATGAGCAGCACCCGAAGGGCAGGGATTTCGGTCATATTGTTGCCGATTTTCCGCTCTTCCCCTTTCTCGATGATTCTGCCGGGCAGGTGCTGAGTTATCCTCCGGTAATCAACAGCGCCAGCATCGGGGCTGTCCAGGAGGGTGACAGCGAACTGTTCATCGAGCTCACCGGAACTGTGCATACCGATGTGCTGCTGGCCGCTTCTATCGTCGCCTGCGACCTTGCCGATGCAGGCTACTCCATAGCCCCGGTGAAGGTGGTCTATCCCTATGACACCGAGTTTGGGCGTGAAGTTGTCTCACCCTATTACTTCCAGCAGCCAGCAGCAGCAAAGCTGGAGTATATAAACCGGCTGCTTGGTCTCGAACTCACTGCAGATGAAGCTGTAGCGGCCCTGCGCCGCATGGGTATCTTTGCGGTGTGCGATGAAGGAACTATCTATGTTACCGTGCCCGAGTACCGTAACGATTTTCTCCATCCGGTCGATATCGTCGAGGATGTAATGATCGGCTACGGCATGGACTCCTTCGCCCCGGTGATGCCGGCCTCTTTCACATTCGGTCGGCTGACCAGGGAAGAGGAGTTTGCCAGAAAGGTCAAGGACATCATGATCGGACTGGGTTTCCAGGAGATGATGTACAACTATCTCGGTTCCAGGAAGGACTATATCGAGAGGATGAATGTCAGCGGCGATGAGTACATCCAGATTGACAATCCGATGACCGAAAACTATGAATTTGTCAGGGCTTCGGTAATCCCCTCGCTGCTTCAATCAGAGAGTGTATCGGCAAACGCCGTCTATCCGCACAAGATCTTCGAAGTCGGCAAGGTTGCCTTTCTTGATGCTGAAGATAATTCCGGTACGGTGACAAGGAACAGCCTGGGGTTTTTCTCGGCAGATTCGGGAATCGGATTCAACGAGATCAAGAATACGCTCTCTGCGGTACTCTTCTATCTCAGCAAGGAGTATGATCTTGCAGAACTTGCCGACCCCCGCTTCATACCGGGGCGAAGTGCCGCGATTCAGTGCAGTGGAGTAGTTGTCGGTGTGTTCGGAGAGATCCATCCTGCGGTCCTGGAGAACTGGGGTATCCAGATGCCGGCGGTTGCCTGCGAGATAGACCTCGACCTGCTGCAGTAGCCGGTCCCGGTACCGGGAACGCTATCAGGTCCGGTTCCCGGTATAGGCGGCCGAGCAGACCTCCCTCGTGATTGACAGGACCTTCCTGCGGTCCCTGTCAAGCACGCTGTTGTCCTCCATGGTGCGTTCTATATACCGGAAGAGGTTCTCATCGACACTCTCCTTCAGGAAGTACTCCACCCAGCGGCCATCCTTCTTGTGCCCGATGATGCCGGCATTGACCAGTATCTTGAGGTGGGTCGAGAGCGTGCTGCCGGCTATGTCGAGAACTTCCAGCATCTCACAGACACAGAGGGGGCGCACCCTGAGCATCATGACTATTCTGAATCTGTTCTCGTCACCGAGTGCCTTGAACGATAATACCGTATTCTGCATATACCAATAGTACTACCGGGGGGTTGATTAATCAATAGAAAATCGTTACTATATTTCGCGATATGACGAATTGAATGGTTGCAATCTCTATGTCCCGGGAGGCGAATATGAGTGAATCAGGAAAAGGCGGTATCGGGTTCTTTGAGCGCTATCTCACAGTCTGGGTGCTGATATGCATTATCGCAGGTGTGCTGATCGGAAGATATATCCCGTCGGTTCCCGGCTTCCTTGAGAAGCTGGAGTATGCCCGGGTATCCATTCCCATAGCTGTCCTGATCTGGCTGATGATCTTCCCGATGATGCTGAAAGTGGATTTTTCTGCTATCAGCCGCCACATCAGGCAGCCGAAGGGACTGACCATCACCCTTGTTACGAACTGGCTGATCAAGCCGTTCACCATGTATGGCATTGCTTCCCTCTTTCTGCTGGTACTCTTCAGGAATTGGATCCCTGCTGAACTTGGGCGTGAGTATCTGGCTGGTGCCGTGCTCCTGGGGGCGGCTCCCTGCACGGCAATGGTCTTTGTCTGGAGTTACCTTACAGACGGGAATGCCGAGTACACGGTACTGCAGGTCGCGATCAATGACCTGATTATCCTGGTGGCCTTTACCCCGATTGTCGCTCTGCTGCTCGGTATCAGTGATATCCATGTCCCCTATGATACGCTCTTTCTTTCGGTGGCCCTCTTTGTCGTAATTCCCCTCCTGGCAGGGTATCTTGTTCGTCGTTGGGTTGTAGCCAAGCGTGGAATCGAATATTTTTCCACTGTCTTTCTACAGAAATTCAACGGAATTACCATCTCCGGTCTGCTGCTTACCCTGGTTATCATTTTCTCGTTCCAGGGGGAAATCATAACTGGTAATCCCGGTCATATCCTGCTGATTGCAGTCCCGCTGGTTATACAGACCCTCCTGATCTTCCTCATTGCCTATCTCTGGGCAAGATTCTGGAAAGTGGAGCATGCAGTGGCAGCCCCTGCCGGGATGATCGGGGCGAGCAACTTCTTTGAGCTTGCGGTTGCCGTGGCAATTGCCCTCTTCGGGCTTGAATCTGGAGCAACGCTAGCTACCGTGGTGGGTGTGTTGGTTGAAGTTCCTGTCATGCTCTTCCTGGTGAACATAGCAAATCGTACCCGAGGCTGGTTCCCGGGAGCGGTGGTCTAGGATAGTATATACTTGCAAAGAACTTCAGAAGGAGAGCATATGGCAGTTGAATCCAAAAAAAAACGTATTCTGGTTATCTGCATCCATAACAGTGCCCGCAGCCAGATGGCCGAGGAGTATATAAGGAAGTTCACAGGGGGCAGGGTGTTTGTCGAGAGTGCAGGTATTGAACCGGGGAAGCTGAATCCGGATGTGGTCAAACTCCTCCAGGAGGAGGGCATCGATATTTCGTGCAAGAAGACCCAGAAAGCCCTCGATCTCTATGAACGGGGTAACCGGTACGATTACGTAATAACCGTCTGCAGTGATGAAGCCCGGGAACGATGCCCTCTTTACCCCGGGGTTACCCGGCGGCTGCACTGGCCCTTTCCCGATCCATCGGCGCTCAGGGGAGCGGATACCCTTGAACAGACCAGGGTGATCAGAGACCTGATAAAGAAGCAGGTAAAAGAGTTTGTTCAGGCTGAACTGCTCTGATTACAGCAGGTATTACTGAGAAATATTATCAGAAAACTACTATATTGCATGGTAACATCTCCTTTGATCGCTGCTTTTTTATGAAAAAAGCTAATACCGGCACAGAAAATTTGTATCCTCCTCACTCTGCGATATGATATACTTATGTATTGTGGTGCTTTGCTTACTGAAAACACGAGTAAAAACACGTCGATAAAAAGTTGGAGGTAATTATGTATTCCCGAAACAGGACATATACCCATGCAGCCATAACAAAGGTGATTTTCATCATCATTATACTGCTGACAGCCCTTGCCCCGCTGGCAGCGGGCGTTCGCAGCGCAAGGGCGAGGGTGCTCTCGGATATCGGTGATGAGGATATCATCCTCAACCGGTATGCAAATTTCGATATCGGCAGCATCCTCACTGACGAGCTGATCAAGGTCACCATCAGGAATGACGAGGTTCCGGCCAAACTCCTCTTTGACCTGAGGATCAATTTCGGCGGGGACTGGGATACCCATTACGTACTGGTCAGCATCCTGAAGAGTGTCGGGAGCAACGAGACCATCACCTTCACCAACACCGCCATGCTGAACTACGTCGCCGATATCAACGACTTCGGCATGAGCGAAGGGCTCGTGGATGTGGTCGGGATCTCCGATATCTCGCAGATAGCCAACCTGACAGGAGTTCCTGAGGGTTCTTATTCAATAGAGATGACCGCCTACGAAGTATCGGTTGATGAAGCTGGCAATGTGATAGAATCCTCAAAGGATGAGCTGGTCTCCAAGACCCTGACGTTCAACGTCGTCTCGATCGGCGATATCTCAGCTATTGTCCCCCCGGCCTATAATGATCTTACCCTTGATTTTGTCGTTCCCGAAATACCGGTGTATGACGATGCCCGTGATGTATCGACCTCCTCGACAGAGATTGCCGTTTCCGGACCCGGGGTAACCTATGCCGATTCACAGGACCATGAGAAGTCACTGCCCTCAACTCCCGGCGGGATCAAGGGATATCCCTCTGACACCGACGACGGGCTGGTCACCTATGACCTCAGTGGCGTAGGCTTCCGGGCCGGCGGAACCTATACGGTCGAGATTACCTATCTCGACTGGAACGGTTCCCAGATAACGCTGCCGAAGACCCGGCAGTTCACCTTTGCGACACCCCGGCTGAGCACGGCAGTGGACCTGTCGTCTCCCTACCAGCCGGAGTTCTCCTGGAGCTTCTCCGGTCCGGACTACAGCAGCTGGGTCCGTGAGTATCATGTCTATGTCAATGGGCGTGAGGTCGGGACTACCGCCGACCAGACCTATGTATACACGAATGTCATGCCGGGAACTACCTACAGCTGGTATGTCATGCCGGTCAACCGGGACGGGACTCCCTTTGCCGCTTCCGGCTGGGGAGGCACCTTCACCACAGCCCCGCATGACGATATCGCCGTATCCATCGATACACCGGCTGATGGTGCCGTCCTGATTGCCGGGGAAGCCTATGATTTCTCCGGAAGTGCCGAGTTTTCGCAGGGGGCAGGGCTGCAGTCTGCTCAGTGGACTATCGGGTCAAGGACCTTCTCCGGGCTTGATATCTCCTACACACCCGCTTCCCGCGGAGCAAGGACAGCCCGCCTGACGGTGGTTGACTCTTTTAGCCTCAGCGGGACCTCCGACCCGGTAAGCGTGACCGTGGTTGATCCGGAAGTCTCCATAACCGGCGCTGCCGCAAGAGAGACAACTGTCGGCAGCACGCTCTCCTTCACTGCAGCAGGCATTGATGTGGCAGAGTACGAATGGTTTGTCAACGGATCCAGTGCCGGTAGCGGCGCGAGCTTCTCCGCTTCATTTGATACCAGCGGTGATGCGACCGTACAGGTCCGCGGCACTTCGGCAGCAGACATGGACGGGAATACCAGGACAGTGGAATCCGATCCGGTTACCGTAACCGCTGTCGGAGCTGCCCCGCAGGTCGCCATCCAGCAGCCTGAGAGCGGCGGCTTTCTCGTAACCGGCACCTCAGTGCAGATTGAGGCGTCAGTTTCAGCCGAGAACCGGATTGAGAGTGAGCTGTGGAGCGTAAGCGGTCCCGCCGACTCAACAGCTTCCGGGTCCTCCTTTACCTTCTCGCCCGGTTCGGCCGGACAGTACCAGGTAAGATATGAAGCAACGGATATCTACGGTAAAAAGGACAGTGAAAGCATCGTTGTCAATGTCATCACACCGGCAGTAGCCATAACGAATATCGACGAGGGTGATTCATTCGCCCTGAGCGGAGAGATCAGCCCGGTAATATCGGCACCGAACGCTATTGCCGTCACATGGTTTCTCGATGATGTTGAGATAACAGCGGACTCGTATTCCCTGAGCGGACTCAGCTCAGGCAGGCACACGCTCCATGCCAGGGCAGAATGGCGTGTCATGGATGCGTCCGGAAACAGAACAACATTCAGCAAGGAGAGTGAGCGCATCGCGTTCGAAGCTGTCGACCTGACCCCACCGGATGTTGCCATAGAGTTCCCCTCGGATGGGGATGTGCTGATGGCCGGTGAGAGCTACCGGCTTGACATAACCCTGAACAGCGATTCGCCTGTGCAGAGCAGGTGGGTCATCCTCAACGGGGCAAGGACCAACCTAAGCAGTTTCGACAATGTCTCCTATGCCCCGGCAACGGGGGGATCCAGCCGCTCGGCAACGATAGGTGTCTATGCCCGCAACAGCAACGGCATAGAGGGATCGGATGAAATACAGGTCCAGATTGCCGAACCGCGAATCTTTGTCACCGAACCGGCTGATCTGGAAGTTGTGGTCGGGGCCCGGATTCCCCTTCAGGCCAGTGTTTCGGGGGCAGGACTCTTCTGGCTGGTTGACGGCAGCGAAGTTGCCGGCTGGAACAGAGTTTTCACTACACCTGGTACGCATACCGTGCAGGCAGGATGGCGGCTGGAAGCCATGGGAGGCAGCGGCAGTGTGGAAGAGTTCACAGGCCTCTCCGATGAATACACATTTACCGCCTTCAGCCAGACACCCCCGGTAATCTCAGGCATCTCCCCGACAGTGGATACTGTCCGGGTCCGCAGGGGCGATACCCTCTCATTTGCTGTTACGGTTGCCAGCGAGAATGCCGTGGACGGCATATCCTGGATGGTCTATCGTGACGGCAGCGGCACCGGTATCACGGAGAGGGGTATGATGTACAGCCATCTCTTCGATACGACAGGGGAGTACCGGATTCAGGCCCGGGCTGTCGATGCAGCCGGCCTCTCCGATACCATGGAGTGGAATGTCAGGGTCATTGACCCGTCGATTGCGATAACCACTCCCGCAGGCAATGCGGCCTACGGCCTTGGCGCCGTTCCCTCTCCGGTCGCTGAGACCCGGGATATCGCCAGTGTCGACTTCAGTATCGACGGAGCGGATCCGGTGGCTGATGATTTTGACTGGAACAGCCTGGAGGAGGGAACCTACACCCTTACGGCCATCGGCACTTATGTAATAACCGGCCTTACGGGAACGGTAACGAGTGCCCCGGTGAATTTCTCGGTTCAGGATCTTTCCCCGCCGGAAATTCCCGACTTCGACTTCACTAACGGGACACGGCTCATTGCCGGGCAGTCCTATAACTTCAACAGTGGGGCAGCCGACGCCAGTGTGACCTGGTATATCGACGGCACTGTCGCCCCCGGAGGATCACTGCAATCGCTCAACTACACCCCCGACGGGGATGATGATAGCGTAGAGATCACTGTCCAGGCAGTCCGCAACGGCGTGACTGCCAGCAGGACGGTAACCTTTGAGATCGTGGACCCCTATATTGAGTTAGCCCTGCCGGAAGAGCTGGCCTACAACAGGCGCTTCTATCCTGCCGGTGTCGATATCCCGCTTCGCTATCAGGGCCGTGACCTGGACGATGTAACCTGGAGGGTCGACTATGCTGATTACTCCGGCAAATCGGTCAATTTCGAATCCGGTACCCATGCAATTGAGGTGATCGGAACGGCAACCGGTGTTCTGCTGCAGGATATGACCCTGGGTGATTATGAGCTGTTCGGTGACAATGCCGGCATAACGGAACGTGATATTACCATCGTCCCGGTGCAGGGTATCTCGATCAGCCAGGTTCCTGTTGCCCTCTACAGTAACGAGACTGGTACTGTATCAGTTGCCTACAGCGGGGATAACCAATACCTGAGATCACTGACCTATGCAGTGGACGGGAATGTGTTCAGGCAGAGTACCACGGCAAGAAGTGCCCAGATTCCGGTTATGAAGGCCGGACGTCACCGTGTGACGGTCACTGCTGTCGATGTATTCGGACGCACTTCGCTTGCCGAAGCCGGCATCGACGTCTATGATCCGGTCACTGTCAGCATTACCTCCCCGGCCGGCGGGTCACAGCTCTCTCCTGATGAGGAGATAGCCGTGGCGGCGGCCGTTACGACCGGCAGGGCTGCAGCGGTGCAGTGGCTGCTGGACGGCAGGGTTGTCGAAGGAATCAATACCCTGAGGGGAGTGCTTGGTACCCTGGAAGCCGGCAACCGCTATACAATCACTGTCCGGGTGACCGATGCCAGAAACGGTACCGTCGAGGACTCGGTGAACGTGGAGGTCCAGAGCGACTTCCAGCTTAATCTGCTCACACCTGAGGATGGAGCAGTCATTGTCAAAGGTAACGATATTCTCTGCCGGGTAGGCCTCGAGAAGGTCAGCGGGTCACAGATAGATCTCTCTGATGCCGCCGGACACATCACCTGGTATGTCGATAACAGGGAGGCAGGTACCGGTTTGACCTATACGTTCGATGGGGAGACAGCCGGAGATTATACGATCCGGGCCGAATACAGCAAGAACGGTATGACCCGTACAACTTCCGAGGCTGAGATAACGGTTCGTGATCTGCAACGTCCGGAAATTGTGCGACCAGTCAACGGCCAGCGACTTCTCTATGCTGTCGGTGATCAAATTCAACTGGAGGCCAACGGAGAACCGGGGGCTACATATACCTGGAAAATCGGATCCCGTACCGTAGCTGTCGGGAAGAAGGCAGTATTCGTTCCCAGCGGAATCAGCGGGAATCAGCAGTTGAGGGTAACTACAACTGCCTACGGGCTATCCAGGGATGCCCAGGTAACGTTCAATCTTGAAGTGAATACTCCACCTGCCCTAGATCTGGCAGTGCCACCGGTGCAGTTCACCGGGGAGGCCCTTGAGTGGAACGCCATTGCCTCTGATATCGAGGATAATCCCGGCACGCCTGCCCTTACGCTCTTGTTCGACGGAGTGGAGTGGCCGGCTGCTGAACGGGACCGGCTCATGACAGATGCCGATATCGGCAGACACACCCTGACAGCCAGAGCTGTCGACAGCCATGGGGTTGCGACCTCACGGCAGGCTGCGTTTGTGATTGAGTCCAGTGACCTCGGCCTGAATATCCAATCCCCAGGAGACGGTGATGCCTACATCATCGGGTACGCGGTTCCCCTGAAGGCTTCGCTTGAGAGCGGAGACGGGGTTGAAGCCGGTGGCAGCTACTCCTGGACAGTCCAGTACATGGATGTCGCAGGGGTGCGGGTCGCTGAAATAACGGGCAAGAACACCGCATTCGAGCCGGAGTATCCCGGAGAGGTCCTGATTACGGGAAGATTCACCGATGCCGACGGCCGTGAGAGGGGAGAGGCAAGAACAACAATCACTGTTGAGGAGAGACCGGTTAAGCTTTCCATTTACTGGCCTCACGGTAAAGTTGTCAATGCAGGCGATCCGCTGAGTCCTGAACTTGTCGGGCTGCCTGAAGATGACGGCGGGACGGTGGCCTGGGCAATCAACGGAGCTTCCGTTGATGATATCTCAGCCCTGACTGCCCCTGCCATAAACGGGGAGTATGTGCTCAGCGTCCAGTACCGCAGAGGTGACAATGCTGTGCGGGCAGAAGTTGGGTTTATGGTGAACACCGCACCGGAGATTTCGGTGACAAATCCGAAAGCAGGAGAGAAAGTGGTTGCAGGGAAGCCGGTAGTACTTTCGGCAGTGGTTGAGGATGACCAGCCGTTCAGCGGCGCTGTGACCTGGGCAGACCAGAACGGCAGCACCCTCGGTGCAGGTAATCCGCTTGTACTGGATGCTGCAAGTGCAGGTGCCTGGACGGTAACAGCCTCTGCCACCGATCGTTATGGTGCCTCTGCAACGGCAGAACGCACGTTCACCATTTACAACCCGCTCTCTGTTGCCGGAATTACTGTTAACGGCGGTTATCCGACATACCGCTCCGGTGAGGGCCTCCCGCCACTGACTGGGGAGATTACCCTGAGCGGCGGAATTGAACCGACTGTAACCTGGCGGCTTGCTGCCGGAGGCAGTGAACTGGTAAAGAACGGCCCCAGAGCAACATTTACCCATGCAGAACTCCAGACGGGATTCCTGGAGAAGACGGCTACCCTCAGCGTAACCGTGGAGGATGATGGCCTGGAAAGTTCTGCCCCGGTATATACCGCTGATTACCTGATAGCCATCACGGCTAATGCCGTGGCTGAATTCATTCAGCCGGCAGAAGGCGATGTCTTCTGGGTTGGCGATACTGTTCCGCTGGCATTGCTGCTCGGCGGCTATAACGATCCGACCTTCTCCATAACGGTTGAGGGTGTTGCGATTGATGAAAGTGAGATGCCGTGGACCCTTACCGGGAATATCGGCAGGGCTGTGATACCGGCCGGGAGACTGACGAACGAGGGGATCTATGATATCAGCGTCAGTGTGAATGAGAATGGAAGCTCACAGCAGGTTCCGCTCTCCCTGAACATCTACACTCCGCGTACGGGCATCTTCATTGACGAAGTACCGGAAGTCATAGATCTGAACAATACCCCCGGTATGCTTGAGGCTACTGTCTCAGGGATTGAGGGTGACGTACAGGTACAGTGGCGAACCGATCTCCAGAGTGATCCGGTAGGATTCGGTACGGTACTTGACCTGTCATCGGCTGGACTGGTACCCGGCCAGCGGGCCCTGACGGCCGAAGCTGTTGTTGATGGTGAGACAGTCGCATCGACGACAGTGGTACTCCAGGTCCTTGGAGATATGAGCATAGCGATAAGCCCGGAGACCGAACCGCTGATCATCCAGCGGGGAGCGTCACTAGAATTGGCTGCAGCGGCTGCCGATAAAGACGGTACTGCAGTTACCGGTGAGGCAGTAAGCTGGAGTTCCCATATTGACGGCTTGCTGACAACAGGAGAAAGCCTTAACCTGGCGGATTTCCCGGATATCCATATCGGGGAGCATATCATCACGGTGGAAGTGACCGGTGCCGACGGCACTGTCGCAACGGCTATCAAGACGCTCCTGGTCAATCCGGCCCCGCAGGATGAAGATGATTCGGGTGACCAGCAGGATAGTGGGGACGGTCAGGATGACGGAGCAGGAGCGCCCGGAGGCCAAGGTCCTGATTACACACCTCCCCAGAACAACTTCTCACCCGGTATGCCGATGCCACCAGTCTTACCGATCTTGCCACCCTTTGGCGGGCCCGGAGGCATGGGTCCCGGGGGAGGTCCCCCGAACCCGGGAATGGGAGGCATGTTTAATGATTTCATGGGCGGCTTCCCGGGCGGCGGCTTCGGCGGTTTCGGATTCTGACGGATGAGGAGAGTTGAAATGAAAAAGTTGTTATGTGCAGCAATTGGTATGTTTCTGTTGGTCGGCTCTCTCTCCGGGTATACCGTATCGGTAGGGGAAGAAATACCGGGGTATGCCAACCTTGAAGTTGTCCTGGAGTTGACCCTGGAAGAGCAGGAGGCCATTGAAAGTGCCCGCTTCTATATTGTTCAGCCGGGAGAGGCAGATCCCCTCTATGCTGAGTTTGCAGAAGATGAGGGCCTCTGGCGCACTGTGATAATTCCAGAATACCTTATCGGGGATACGCTGAACTACTTTGTGGAGATGAAGGTCTCCGACGGCCCTATCAGCCGGTATCCGGCTGCCGGGGTGTTGCAGGCTGCTATCCTTCCCGATGTTACCCCGCCGCAACTCACCCTGGTATCGCATGAGAGCTACGAGCTTTCACGGGGCGTGGAAGAGTTCATTGGCTTCGGTATCACCGAGGAGAGCGGCATATCCTCATTTTCGGTCAGATACAATGACGAACCCCTGCAGATGGCCGGTATATTCGACAACTTCCTCTCCCTGCTGGTTGTCCCCTCCGAGGAGAATCGTCAGCAGGAGGCTGTGGTTACGGTGGTAATGACCGATCTTTACGACAATACCCTTGAGGAGGAGATGGTATTCAGTCTGAGGCAGCCTCCGGCAGGTCCGTTCTTTTCCGCCTCTGCCGATTACACGGCAAGCCTCGATCTTGAGTATACGGTTGGTTTCGGTGAGAACCAGAACTCCCTGGTATTTGCCGACATGTTCAATGATATCACGCATGAGGTGACAGGAGCTTTCGAGCTGGGTGGCGAGACGAGTCTCAAGGCGGGGCCGCTGGTGCTTGATCTGGAGCTACAGCTCAGTGATGAGCGGGAGGTGGCAGATTACCTGAACGCCTATCCCAAGGTGTTGCTTTCCGATTACCAGAATATCATGCGGCTGTGGCATCCCTGGAACTTCGCCAATGAGTTCACCTACACAACCGCTGATGTGCGTGAGTATGAGAGTGACAATAGCTTCACTGCAAGGATTTCACTTTTTGACCCGGTACTCACCTATACCTTCGGGGACCAGAGCATCTCTTTCCAGAGCCAAACGGTTGACAACCTCGGGTTCCGGGGTACCGGTGTCGGTCTGGACCTGTTTGTTCTCAGCCTGGAGGTAGGCAAGGGTCTGACAGATCTCGGGCTCTACCAGAGTGCCTGGCCGCAGAACTTCTTCGGCCTGAAATTCAAGCTTGATGCCCTTGACTACTGGTGGCTCAACACCAATGTATCGTTTATCAGCTCATTCCAGGGGCGTTACGATGATATCGTTGCTGCCGGGGTGTCTCCCATCGAGACGCTGTACGATCTCGGTGGCGTCTCTCCTGAGGAGAACCTCGTCATTGGCCTGGAAACCGGGATAGCCCTGAAGTGGTTCACCCTCAAGGGCGGCCTGGGTATAACCCTCTATGAGGACGATGCGAGTCAGATTATCAATACCACGCAGCTTGCCAACGACATCAATACCGCCTTCGGCTTTGACATCAGTCCCTATCTGACCTATGTCGATGCAATCAAGGCATACTTTCCTGTCTTTGACTACTTCCCGATCTCCCTTGGACTGGCCGGAGCGGCCGTGAACCGGGAGCTCTGGGGAGTAACCTATGGCGGTGATCTGACAGTACCCGACATCGGGCTGACAGGTTGGTTCCGTAAGACCGACAAGGCCTACAAGTCCCTCGGTGCCTCAGTGGCCTCCGATATTCTTGATACCGGAGGTTCATGGGAGATGGCCTTCGGGGATTTCTCGGTGGGGGCGGGATACAGCTTCACCAGGGATAATATTCCCGATATCATCTTCACTGAAATACTCCCGCTGATCGATCCCTCGCTTGCCAGCGATGTCGACCCGACTGAGAACGACATTGCAGCCCTGACGCACAGTGCCGAACTGAGTCTGGGTACCCCGGACTGGGATTACTTCGGCAATCTCTCCCTTGGATATGTATTCAAGTATAAAACAACCAACACAGCCCAGCTGAAACTGCAGATTGACGATGGTGTGGACGATGCTGCCCAGCAGGCAGCACTGGAGAGCTCAGCGAAAAACGACACCTCCATGGTGCACACCGCATCACTGGCATGGAAGAGCGGAAAGATAAAGCTTGGGGATTTCAGTGCCACCCTGGGTGCCGATACCGAGGATACCTACACCGTTTATGTCCTTGAAGATGGTGCTGCCCCGGCAGCAGCTGATGCCTGGGACTTCTCCTATGGGGTTTCAACGAGCATGAAATTCGGTATAGTGAAACTGGACCTCGGTTTTGATCAGGCCTGGGGAACTGCTGCAGGATCGGCAACTTCCTATGCCTATGACGGGAAAGTCTCCCTTTCTGAGCTCTTTTTTGACAGAATCAGCGTGACCGGCAGTTTTGAGAATGAGTATGTCTCCGGAAGCCTCCAGGCGTACGAAATTACCGGCGGCTTCGATATCGATAAGAAGTTCGGAGTGTTCAGTGTCGGCATGGGCCTTGATGTAGGCTACACCGATTCGCTGGTGGACAATACTAAGGATGCTCTCTCAACGGTACTTGAGATATCGGGCAGCATATCGCTCTAGAGAACAGGTTATAAAAAAGATTATTGAGTTACGACCTGTCTTGACAACCTGGTGGTGTACGGCATGATGATTGCGCGGAAGATGCTTTGCTCTCTATTTGTTATAATGTGGGTCTTTACAGCGGGTTCACTATCTGCCGGAACACCGTTTCTTTCCTGGGAGTCTGCCGAACCGGATTATACCGATTCCTTCATAGTAGGGGATACCATCGGGTTGATGCCCTTTCCGGATGCGGTACTGTTTCCCCATTTTCTAGCTGATCCCCTCTACCCGCGTTTCAAACTGCTGATTGCTGATACCCGCATGGCATCTCTGGAGTACCGTGAAGGGGAGCCTGTAGGTGATGAGAAGTATTTTTTGAATATCGGGGGTAAGAAGAGCTTCTTCCGTCTCTTTCCGGCATCGGATCCGGAACTTGGTATTCAGGGGGAGATCGGTTTCGGTTTCAACTCCATGGTGGATAAGAACCGGGGTACCGACTTCGTCGGGTGGGACGGAGTGATGCACATGGCTGTGGCGCTTCGTCCGAATGACTGGCTTGCCCTGCAGGCGGGAAGGTATCATCTCTCAAGCCACAGAGCAGATGAGTACCTGGAGAATTCCGGCAGCATGTATCTGAGCAACTATGTTCGTGACAGTTACGGGTGGGCGATAATGCTGCTGCCGACAGAGCACTTCCGTATTTACTATAAAGAGGACGAGGCCTACTTCCATCGTCCCGCATCAATACGGAACTACCCCAGAAAGGTGCAGGCCGGGATGGAACTTGACAGCACCGATTTTCTCGGCGGTGACTGGACGCTGGCTGTCGATACGGTTTTTTACCAGGAAAATGACTGGCAGTTCTCCTATAATGTTGCGCTGGTACGGCATCTCGGTCCTGAAAAAAGACAGGGAGGAGTGCGGATCGGAGCAGCCCTCTATAACGGCAGAATCCCCATAGCTGATTTTTTTGAACAGAGAGAGGTCTATGTCAGCATAGGCCTATGGATTGATTCCCCGGCAGTCTACTGATCTTGGCTGTCTATGAAATCAAGGATTTCTCTGGCATGTCCGTCCGGTTTTACATTGGGATAGACCTTCATTATAGTGCCCTCTTCATCAATGATATAGGTGGATCGCTGTACACCCATCCGCTTCTTCCCGTACATCATCTTCTCTTTCTCTGCCTCATAGAGCTTCAGGACAGTGCGGTCCGTATCAGCAAGCAGCAGAAACGGCAGATCAAATTTATTGCGGAATTTTTTGTGAGAATCCGGGGCATCGGGGCTGATGCCGATAATGACTGCATTGATACTCTGAAAATCGGCAAAGGTGTCCCGGAAGGCGCAGGCTTCAACGGTACAACCGGGAGTGTCATCCTTGGGATAGAAGTAGAGGACAACTTTCTTACCGATGAAATCTGATAATCTTACATCCTGACCGCTGGAGTTTTGCAGGGTGAAATCAGGAGCGGGGGTCTGTTCTTGTAACATAGGGTTCCTCCTTGGGAAAAGTCCAGCCGGTGCTTGCACCGGAGGTATTATCTAATATACGGGTAAATCTATCTGTCAGCAATAAAAAAAGTGTTACTTGCAGGTTGTTGACTGTAATGGTTTTCACAGCCAATTCAGCATTCAGATCGGTTACTGTTTAATTTGTTTGTGATTTTCTTGGAATTCCCGTGGTGTACAACCCTCATATTTTTTGAATGCTCTTGTAAAACTTATGGGGGAACCAAAACCAGTCTTCTTACTAATTATGTACATATGGTAGTCATACTGTTCAAGCATCAGCTGTTTCGCCTTTTTAATTCTGAATGATGTTAAATAATCCTGAAAAGTCCTGCCAATTTCCTGTTTGAAGACTCTACTTAAATAGGATGAATTAATTCTTATTTTACTAGCCACAGCAGAGAGGGATAATGAAATATCAGTATAATTACTTTCAATATAATCAATCGCCTGTGTTACCTTAAAGTTTGTAGAACTTAAATAATGGGTTCGATTTTTTAACAGTTGAATAGCTTCTGTTATAAAGGACATAAGGAGCATTCGAACCTCACCTTCTGTTTTGCATGAAACAATCCTAATGTAGGGATTTACAGTAATATAATCATTCAGTTTACTACCCGTATGATCAATGAGGTAGTAAAATATCTGATTGATTAATCTTATATACATATTCTTGAGAATGTTCACATCTGTAGTATATGATGTGTCTTGTAGAATTTCATCAATATACTGTTCAATTGAGTAGTCATTGGGATCATGAATCAACTTGATGAATTTATTTAGATAGATGTTTTCTGCTTTATACTGTAGTTGTTGACCGAGTGCAGTGGTAGTTCGGTGAATTCTTGTTTTTGTAGGAATAAATCCCATATTTAAAGCTTTTTTTGATTCAAGGTAGGATATAGGAAGTTCATGAACATGCATTTTAGTACCTCCGAGTCCCAAATGAATCTGACAGTCTATCATACGTTCTGTTTTATCCATAAGATTATTAATATATGTATTGATTTTTTCCTCATCATTACCACTAATAAACAGCAGAATCAGTAATTCTTCTCCAGACAGTTCACAGGTAAATCCCTCCACTAATGAACTTTCTAGTATACCGGTTTCTGCACACTTCATAACGGTGTTTTTAATCTGATTCCAGTAAATCCAGTTCTCTGAAGCAAGGATTTCTCTATTTTCTATATAGATATTCAGCACACAGGCAGTCTTTTTTCTGGGGATGTTGAACCTCTCAAATCCCTGTTCTAGCGAAGATGATAATTCGAAATGGTTTTTTAAAAAATTTTCCACAAACCGATCCCTTAGAATCAGTTCGTTGCTTGAAACTATTTTTTTTAGTTTATTGCTTTTTTCCAGCACCCCAGCATAACGTGTTAAAATCAATTGGAATTCATCAATCCTGTCTTC
>CAZSBC010000022.1:0-28180 GCA_964605195.1 uncultured Spirochaetales bacterium
ACCTTTTTAGAAATTCCCGGACTTTTGATGCAAAAAATGTGAGGAATGTGGGCTAAAGGGAAACAAGATACTGATTTATCATTAACCAGCTGCACCAAGGGCCTTATCCCGGATGTACTCGATTCTCCCGAAGTCTGCATCCGCCGGTGTGGTATCGGCAATGCTGAAGATCAGGTTATTGTAGGGCCTGCAGCTCTCGAAGATACGGTCAATATATGCTTTGAAGTCATCATAGGGGCAGGATGATGCCAGAGTGATCACCGACGGGATACCGCCCCAGATAGTGATGTCTGTACCGTAGATTACCCGGTACGCTTCCAGGGTCAGCTTCGTCATCGGGGCGGGGCACACCGAGTCGGCAATATCGAACCTGGACTGCAGGTAGCTTTCGTTGAGGGCTTCGTTCTCCCCGTCAGTATGCGTGAGCAGGTACTTCCCCGCGGCATGGAACTTCTCAGTCGCTTTGCTGAGCCACGGGAGAATATACTCATCGAAAAAGGGCCTGTATGTCAGCGTATCATCGTAATTTCCCCCAAACAGGCCAACCTTCCCCTCAGAGATAACAAACGCGTTCAGCATGTCATCGTAGAGCCTGCCCAGAGGTTCGCACATTTCAGCTATCAGATCAGGGTTATCGTACATGTCAAATATGAAGGACTGGTACGTCCTGAGGTCCCGAAGGATATGCTGCATGGGGCCGCAGGCAAGTGAGAGGTAGGCCACAGGAAGTCCCGTATTCCCCACACGGTCACGGTAGGATATGAACCGGTCCGGAACAGGCAGGATCTTCACCCTGGAGAATATTTCCGCACAGCGAAGGTAATCGTCATGTTCCTTGATCGCATGCTCCGTTATCACGGGAAGCGTGACACCCGACTCAAGCACTTTCTGGTTATACCTGACCTTGGTACGTATATTCCCGTCGGAGCAGCGATAGGTGGTGATGATCTCTTCATTGGTTGTTTCAACAGAGCAATCGACCGCTGAGAAGTCCGCCTCATAAATATATTCCGCATTATTATAGAATCCCAGTCCCCGGTGATACAGATCCTCCACCGTGCCGTTCCTGATAAAGTCGGGGATAACCGAATGGTATCCAACTCCAAGCCTGTTTGTGATGCCCCTGAGGCCGAGATCCTCGTATCCCGCAGGCAAGGTGCCTCGGACCAGATTCGCGTTGTACCAGATATCGAGACGGGGAACGAATAGCGGAACCCCGTCATTCTCACCGGCAATTTTTCTAAGTATCCGATCCCGATAGTTCATGGTATTTGCCTTTGCCTCACATCCCTTCGAATTCTTTGTACCTGGTCACCTGCCGCCTGCAGATTCCTCATGGGAGTGTCCAGGGGAACGGCACACTCCGGTGCAATAATATCAATCCCAGCTTCAAAGGATGCATCGACAGCCCTCCTGATATCATCCTCGCTTCCAAGCCGCAGCAGCTCAGTGTTGTTCAGCCCACCCATAAGCGAGAGCCGCTCGCCGGCCAAGCCGCGAACCTCCTTGGCCGATCCTGTCTTCGTGTCCCAATGGAAGCACGGTATCCCAGTCTGATCGATCATTCCTAACCGGTCCGACGTATCGCCGCAAATATGCAGGATCAGGGGGCAATCGATACGTTCAGCCAGTTCCGCATGCACCTCAAGCAGGAATTCCCTGTAGGTATCCTGACTGCACAAATCACGGGTAGCATGATCTCCCAACAGAAGACAATCCGCTCCAGCCTCTATCTGGGCCCTTGCAAACCGGATGGTCACCTCCTTCAGACTCTCCATGGATCGCTTTATCATATCAGGCTCGAGAATGGTATTCACCAGAAAATTCTCGACGCCAAATACATGATAGCCCAGCGTCCACGGGCCGAACACTTTCCCGCAGACAACCGCATCTTTCCCCACTTCCACTTTTAGCAGTTTCAGTGCCTCAAGGGGGACGGCGCAGCCGGGCCGCAGCTCGAAATCCTCGGGAATCACAATATCATCGTCGGTTTCAAAAATGGGTGTGTTACAGTCAGGCATCACATACCTATCACCCCAATGAACGCAACAACCGAGTGCAGCCGATTCATGCCAGACCGAAAAGAGGGGCATTACCACGTCAAAACCGTACATAGTATGCCCCTCCAGGGCAAGATTCGCCATCTTTCGCGGGTCAAGATGGGCATCAGGGAAGCAGATACCCGTATAGTCCATTAATTCCTTTGAGACCACTGAGGTTCCCGGACCTGATGCAGGCATTGACGTTTCTTTCCTGTTCAACGCGTTTAAAAAATCCTCTCTTGCCATACTTCAGTTCCTTTGCATGGGTTGTATAAAGTGTATTGCTGATTTAGCGCATATTCTTCCTGTTTATTACCTGTTTTATGCTGTATACTCAGGTAATGATACCAGGTAGTACCAGAATTGTTACAATCCCCCACGGACTGGAGACGGCTGTCGTCCCGCTCGCACCTTGGGAATCCTACCGCAGGCATGATGTCGTGGAATTCTGCTTTCATTCCCATGGACCCGTAGCATACGACATAGGGGGAAGACGGGAGATCGTTGCTGAGGATGAAACGGTCATGTTCTGGGGGGAGCTGCCGCACAGGATCATCCGGGCTCCCGAAGGATCGTATCATTATTGGATTTCGGTTCCCCTGCGCCTGTTCATCAGGTGGGGGCTGAACGGGGATTTCATACAGCGGATCATAAACGGAGAGCTGCTCAGGGAAGTTGCCCCCGGTCAGCGGCTCCTCGACACTATAACCATATCAACTTGGGCAGAAAGGAAGCTTATGGGAAATGAAAGCCTTCTGAGGTCGTTTTCCCTGCTGGTGCAATCCAGGGCTCTCCTCTTTGCAGAAAGGTATAACCAGGGTATGACCCCGTCCGGCAGGGCAACCTCACATACCGGGGGCAGGGACTCCTTTCACCAGCTGTTCGATTACATCACCGAACATGCCACAAAGGATTTTTCCATCCAGAAGGCAGCCCGGGAAGCAGCGATCAACCCCACCTACGCAAGCACTCTGTTCAGGGAGAAGAGCGGGCTTACCATCATTGCTTTCGTGAATATGATCCGGTTATATGAAGCTAAACGGCTGCTCCTGACTACAGATATGAAGATCATCGATATCGCCATGGAGGCGGGATTCGATTCAGTGAGCTATTTCTACAGGCTCTTCAGGGATCAGACCGGAGAGAGTCCTTCAAGATTCCGGAAGGGCCACACGATAGCGACATTTGATACAGAAGCCCGATAATCTGCGGCCATGGACATAGTACCCTGCATAGGAGCAGGGTGTCACAATTGCCACACTTATCCAGCCTGAATTGACACCAAATCAATATTCAGCGGAATACGGAATTGCCATTTTACTAAATCACGATTATGGTATAATTTTAGGCTACGGTGCATATCCCGGCCAGATAAGGAGAGAGTTGTGAAGTATTCCGAACCAAGCGTCATATCCGAGAGTCTTGATGCCCTGCTTGAAAGCTATGAAAAGAATGTGGGAACAAACTTCATCGACGAGCGACGCCTTCCCGAGGCCATCGTCATCAACGAGGTGATGGAGGACCTGCTTGAGGTGCTCTTTCCCGGAAGCTCCGGCAAACGGGAAATCACCAGTGAGAACCTGACCTATGTTGTCGGTGATATGCTTACGAGTATCCGCAATGATCTCAAGGAGCAGCTGCTGCTGGCCTACCGGCATGAGTGCAAGATCAAGGAGTGCCAGCACGATCTCTGTGAGACCAAGGCACAGGAGGCTGTTGACCTGCTGATCACCAAGCTCCCTTCCGTCCGCTCCATATTGAAACGCGATGTCCTCGCAGCCTTCGACGGAGATCCTGCAGCGACCTCCATTGAGGAGATCGTCATCAGCTATCCCGGTATTAAGGCCCTGGCAATTCACCGGATAGCCCACATACTCTACCAGCAGAAAGTCCCCCTGATACCGAGGATGATCAGTGAGATATCACACTCCCAGACCGGTATCGATATCCACCCCGGGGCAACCATCGGGGTCGGCATCATGATTGATCACGGAACAGGAGTGGTAATCGGGGAGACCACCGTCATCGGGAACAACGTCAAGATCTACCAGGGCGTAACCCTCGGGGCACTGAGTTTCCCGAAAGATGCCTGCGGTAAACTGATCCGGGACCAGAAGCGGCACCCGACAATTGAGGACAATGTCACGATCTTTGCCCACGCAACCATCCTCGGGAATATCCGGATCGGCCGCAACTCCCTGGTAGGCAGTAACGTCTGGCTGAAGGATGATGTCCCTGAAGACACCATGGTGCTCTCCGAACCGCCAAAGCAGACCTACCGGGCAGTCAGGACACCTGTCAATGGACAGGAATGACAGCGAATCAGCTGGAGACGGACAGACCGGTAACCAGCAGTGAAGGCGCGGAGAGGGTACCGCTCCGGTACTCCCTGCGATCATCTCCCACCGCCTCGATATGGGCAATCAGTTCGAAAAAATTGCCTGCCACGGTGAAGTTCCTCACCGGAGCCCCCAACGTACCGTTGTATATCCGAAAGCCCTTGGCAGCCAGGGAAAAATCACCGGTGATCGGATCGAGTCCGGAGTGCAGCCCCTCGAGATTGGTAATGAGCAACCCCTCTCCCATCATCTCCAGGAGGGTTTCCCTGCTCGCTGTTCCGTCTGGGATATAGATGTCATGGAAACCCGTCGCTATACCGCCTGTATATCCGCCCCGGCGACCGTGCCCGGTCGGGGCAGTCTCGCTCTCAGCCCTTGCCGCCGCATACACCGAGTAGGGAACAGTGACCAGTGACCCCTCCTCCACAATGGTAAACCTGGATGTCGGAACACCTTCGGCATCAAAGGGACGTGAGCGGATAGTACCGGCATGGGGATCATCGATCAGAGTGAAGTTGCCGCATCCAATCGGCTCCCCCCGCTCCCCACGGAGGCGGGAACGGTTCTTCTGGATATTCTCCCCGTAGAAGTGGGATCCGCCGCTGCAGATGAAGGCACCAAGCAGGCTGCCGGCAACCGCCTCATCAAGCACCACTGCCGGATTCCCGCTCTCTACAGAACCGGCCCCGAGCATCCTCAGCGCCTTCCCGGCCGCCTCCTGCACGACAGCTTCAATATCGAGTTCCCTGAAGGCCCCGGTAAGCCGAAGGGCACTCCCCACCTGGGTATCGCTGCCGTCGGAAGCAACCAGATATACCATGCCCCCGCAGTAGGCGTACTGGCGTTCAGCCAGGGTGCCTGCCGTACTGGCCAGCAGCACCTCCCCGGTCACCTCCTGGTAATAGGCATAGGGAACGTTGACTATGCGTCTGTCGTACTCCCTTGCCATACGTTCAAGCTCAAGGGCAACCCGCTTCTTCTCAGCCACGGGAATGTTTCGCAGCGCAGCAACCTGCTCTTTTGCGTCACCAGTTATCTCCTTTCCGCTGTAGAGCTCATTGCCGGCATCAACGGCGGAGTAGGCAGCATTCTCTGCGGCCGTGGTGAGTGTGGCTGCCAGCGCTTCCGGGGTTACCGACTCGGTGAAGGCAGCCCCGCTGCAGCCCCCGGCAAACACTCTTGCCCCGGCACCTGAGGCCTCAGCCATGGTAAAGTTGTTTACCGCCCTGTTGAAAGCCGATATCTCGACTTCCCGGTTTGTGCTGAGATAGATTTCACTCTCCACATCAGCAGCGGCAATGACTTCCTTCAGCAGTGTACGGTTGCTCATGAGCGTCCTCCTATGACGAGACCGGATACCAGGATGGGGGGCTGCCCCACATTGGCCGGAATGGAACCGGAGAGCGAGCCGCACATACCGGTACCCAGCTCAAGCTCCTTCCCCACCCGCTCGATGTTCATCAGGATCTCAGAACCCTTGCCGATCAGGGAGGCTCCCTTGACCGGACGGTCGATCTTACCCTGCCGGATAAGATAAGCCTCCATGACAGAGAAATTGAAATCGGTCGTGGGGGGATTTACCGATCCGCCCCCCATTCTCCTGCAGTAGAGGCCTTCCGGAATCTCACCTATCATCTCTTCGAGGGTGCTCTCTCCGGGAGTTATGAAGGTATTGGTCATCCGCGAAGTCGGAGCGAACTGATACGACTCCCGGCGGGAGCTGCCGGTCAGGGGATGATCCATCCTGACCGAACCAAGCTTATCAACCATGTAGGATTTCAGGACTCCCTTTTCAACCAGGATGTTTCGCTGAGTCGGATGGGCCTCATCATCGATATTCAATGAACCCCAGCCATTCTTCAGCGTCCCGTCATCGACGGCGGTGACAACCTCCGAAGCGATCCTCTCCCCGAGTTTTCCGCTGAAAACCGAGGCATTCTTGGCAACACTGGTGGCCTCTAGGGCATGTCCGCAGGCCTCATGGAAGATCACACCGCCGAAACCGTTATCAATCACCACAGGGAAGGTTCCCTGCGGCGCATAGTCGGCATCTAGCAGCAGGCAGGCAATCCGGGAGGCCTCTTCCGCCACAGATTCCGGTGAAATCGAATCGAAGAACTCAAAACCCATACCACGCCCGGGGGCCGAAAGCCCCGTCTCACGGAGATCGCCTTCCCGGGCTATGCTCTGGACCATCAGTCGGGTCCGGACCCGGCGGTCCTCTCCATACCTGCCCTCTGATGTTGCGATATATACCTGCTGGTCACTGTCGATATAACGCACCATGGCATCAGCGATCTTATCGGAGTAGTTGCGTGCAGCAGAATCGGCCCGCTGTACAACTGCCACCTTTTCTGCCAGCGGCACACTGCCGGGATACCGCTCAACCGGCAGGATGCTGTTTCCGGTGCAGGCGGTCATGCCTGCCACAGTTCCCCGCTGCCCTGCCTGAACAGCCTGGGCAACTTCATCGCCAAGCTCAAAGAGCTTTCTCTCATCTATATCAGAAGCGAACATATAGACAAAATCGTTACCGGTGATTACCCGGATACCGGCCCCGGCAACAATTCCGCTGTTTATTGAATTGATCTTCCCAGCATCAAGAGTGATGCTGTTGCGGGCACTATGCTCGATAAACAGATCGGCATAATCCCCGCCGCGGGCCAAAGCGCGGCGCAGGACCGCAGAAAGTATATCCTGATTCCATTTCATATTATTATCCACCTTGGGTATGTATGACAGCTGAACTTCAGTGTAGACCAAATACCTATCTCTTTCCAGCCGTTGAACCCCGTCATATTCCTGATTGACAGCAGAAGAAAGTTGACCTACAGTTCATGTATGGATACCTACCCGTTCTTTTCACCCATGCCGAGGATTCTTGCCCACCGGGGCGATTCGCAATATTACCCCGAGAACACCCTGCCGGCCTTTCTCAGTGCCGCGGACCTCGGCGTCGATGTCATCGAGACAGATGTTCACCTGACCGTCGACAACCGGGTGGTCATATGGCATGATGACACCCTGGATCGGGCTACTGACGGAGAAGGGCCTGTGGAGACCCACACCCTGCAGGAGATCAGGGCACTGGATGCCGGCTACAGCTTCACCCCGGACAAAGGCGGCAGCTACCCGTTCCGCAATACGGGAGTACGTATCATGCTGCTGGAAGAGGCCCTTGAAGCCCTGCCGCATATGCGGTTCAATATAGACCTGAAGGGACGCAATCCTGTACTGGTCGATACATTTGCCACCCTTGTCACGCAGTTCCATGCCGAGGAGCGCATTCTGGGAGCGAGCTTCCACACCCATATCCTCCGGGCCTTGCGCAGGAAACTTCCCATGATGGCGACAAGCTTCTCCACCCGGGAAGTGATGCGGCTCTTCCTCCTCCATCGCCTGGGGATCACTGCCGGGAAACGGCATCTGCCGGGACAGGTGCTGCAGATACCGGAGTATTTCGGTCGGTTGCATGTGCTGACGGATCGCTTCATTGAGCGCTTCCACAGGGCCGGAATCCTCATCCATGTCTGGACAGTGAACGAGAGATCGGAGATGGAGCGTATCCTGGGAATGGGAGTCGATGCCATATTCACCGACAACCCCCGCCTCCTTGCCGAGGTCATCGCTGCAGGCAATCAGGAGTAGAGCTGGGTCTCGGGATTGAGGTTCGAGTACTCAATCTCCCTGAAGTAGTTCACCGTGCCCACCTTCAGTTCGAAGGTGGCTTCCTCATCACAGACAATGATTGCATGGGGGTGCATCTGCAGGATACTGCTGGTGCACATGTGATTCACACTGCCCTCCACCGTTTTCTGCAGTGCATATGCCTTCTTATGCCCATTGACAAGAATGATCACCTCTTGTGAGTCCATGATTGTCTGAATTCCCACGGTAATGGCCGTCTTGGGAACTTTATCCATATCATGGTTGAAGTTGCGTGAGTTATCAAGGATGGTATCATAGGTGAGTGTCTTTATCCTGGTACGTGAAGATAGTGAGGAGCCAGGTTCATTGAACGCTATATGACCGTCAGATCCGATACCGCCGAGGAAGAGATTGATTCCGCCGGCAGCAATAATCTTCTGTTCGTAATCACGGCACTCCTGCGCTATGTCGGCAGCGGTACCGTCGGGGATATTGATGTGCTCCTCCCTGATGTCGACCATGGAGAAGAAGTTTTTCCACATGAAGGTGTAGTAACTCTGGGGGTGATCACGTGGTATTCCTATGTACTCGTCCATATTGAACGTTATTACATGCTCAAAGGAGATTACTCCATGTTTGTAGAGCCGTATCAGCTCCTTGTAGGTACCAAGCGGAGTGGACCCGGTCGGCAAACCGAGCACAAAAGGGTTTGCTGCTGTGGGAGCAGCTTCCATGATGGTATGGGCTATATAGTTTGCCGCCCATTTCGATACATTTGCATAATCCTTCTCAATAATCAGTCTCATCAGAAACTCCCTTTGCAGCAGCAGCCACTCTTTCTCACTTCAGAAGTTCCAAAGCCGCTATCAGCTTCATACCGGACTTCTGCTTCATCTCCATTCTTTCCCGAATCTCCTGGATGAAATCATTCTGTTCGATTTCACCATTGATTGCCAGATACTCCTCATCACGCTCCAGGCTGCCGTTGTTCAAGGCATACCCCACCTTTGCTGTCTCGGCATACTCCTTGGAAGCATCCTGGTACCGGAGAACATACAGCTCTTCTACTGCCTTCAGCCACCGCTCCACAAGCGTGATGACATCATCCGGCTTGAAGGCATCAATCGGTTTACCGTAGGCCTCCTCAAGGCAGTTGACACCCCATACCAGCTCATACTCGGTGAAATTCTCATGCACTGTCCTGAAGGCCGCATCGATCTCGGGAAGGGTAGCCAGTTCCCCACTCTCGATACTCTCGATGATTGATTCAATCTCCTCACGGGGAGCTATCATACCGGCAACATCAAGCCAGTCACCCCTGCCCGAACTGTTTGCCGGGGTAAGCAGGGTTATCAGCTCATCAAAGGTGGCAAATGACTGTGTTGCAAGATAGTTCACCACAATATTGCCCAGATAGCGGTCAACAGCCTTCTGGTACAGGCTGATACCCTTCTCCAGGGCAGATCGCCGTATTTTCACCCCGTTGTAGTAATAGGTCTGGGAAGAGTGCCCGGACATGAGCTCTATCTCCCGCAGCTTCGCTATTCCATTGAGGATCTGCCGGACAGTATAGGGAGAGAGGAGGTGGAAGTTGATCAGGTCAAACTGGACAGGACTCCTGCGCGTATCCCGTCGCGGCCATTTCCTTGAAGCCCTGATCGTACCGATAGACCGCAGATTGACCGCCGGGATCAGCAGCGACTCCCCGTCATGCTCGATAAGATAGGAGAAGGGAAACTCAGTGGTATCAGAGTTGTTGTAATGCCGTCCCATGATCAGCGTGAAGGCCCCGACACGCATCGGCCACAGCATATAGGAATCTGAAGCCGTCTTTGACCCGCGATCAATGATGCCCTGATGGTTCGGGCCGAGCTTATACATATGGTTGGACTGGTTTGATCCGCTTCCGGCATTGAGAAACGATACCAGGCAGGCGATCAGCAGCGTCGATTTGTGATGGGTCACTGTATAGGGGCCGGCAAAGACAGAACATGCCTCTCCATGGAACCCGCCGCAGTTGGCAAAGAACAGTGAGTTCTCGGCAGAATACTGCTTGGAGAGTTCGGCTCCCTGGCCAACAAAACAGTGGTCAAGGATGGTATTATCAGACACCTCCGCACCTTCGCAGATGATGAAGTGCTTGGCAATCACATTGGTACCGATATACGCCGGGTCCTCGCTGCAACTCCGTACCGTTCCCTCATACAGTTCCCCTACCCCCTCAATGCGGGCGTCATCTTCTATCCAGACATTCTGTATGATGCTGCTGTTATGAATGCAGACATTACTTCCGATACATCCCATTGGGGAGCGCTTCCGTTCACTGTACGAATCAATGATCTCCCCGAGGTTCCTGATCATCTTCCCGCGATGTCTGTAGAGGGCAATAAGGTATGCAACCTGGGCAGAGAGGGTATCGTACATCGGCACTTCACGACCGCCACCTTCATTGATCACGGTAATCTCGATACCATTGCCGAAGCTACTCTCCCCAGCAGTCGCTATGAGACCGCTGTTGATTATCTCGGTATTATCCCCGATACGGTAATTTGCAATATGGTTGTGAATACCCATGATCAGGCATTGATTACCTATCGAGACATTGTGAAGCCTCGCATCATAAATACCGCATGGAACACGTATGCCGCTGTCAAGGGTGCGTGTGCAGCTGAACTCCCCCAGCTCGATCCTGCCTGAAAACGTGACATTACGGAACCGCTCCGGATCAAAATCCGCAGCAATAGCCGTCAGCACGGTATCCCAGTTCCCGGCACGGCAGCCGTTTTGTGATAACGCATTCCGTTCATTCTCGTGTAATGGTCTGAATAGGGTATCCTCTATGTTCTGCATACCACCAGTATAGAGTAGTTACGTCGAGATGTGAAGCAAAACTGTTGTATCGGAAACTATTTCTTGCAGATGAACAAAGAGGCTGCCGTAAGAAACGGCAGCCTCAGATGTCGGGAGCGACGGGGATTGAACCCGCGGTCTCCGGCTTGACAGGCCGGCGCGATAACCAGCTTCGCCACGCCCCCACAACGACATTGAAAATGCACTAATTTTCACTTTTTGTCAATAGACCTTCCGTCTCTTTCTTTCACTATAGCTCGCTACCAAATAACCTGTCCCTGTGGTACACTGGGTAGATGAAAAGGAGGTAGCAGTATGCCTGCTATTTTTGCCGCTTCAAGCGTTCCGCTCATTGACAGCTCAATCAATACGGTACTCTTCTTTCAGCATCATGCCACTGCCTTCCTTGATGCAGTGTTCACTTTCATTACTATTCTCGGTGAACAGGAAGTATTCATTGCCGTGATCTGTTTCGTGTTCTGGAATATATCCCGGGAAAGCGGTATCACCATGGGTGTGACCCTACTGCTATCAACGATGAGCAATATCATTCTGAAGCTGATCTGGCAGGTTCCACGCCCCTACAGGGTCATCGCTTCCGTCCAGGGCAAACGGCTGACCACAGCCGGCGGGTACGCGCTTCCCAGCGGACACACACAGTCTGCAGCCACTTTCTACCTGCAGTTAAACAGTACAGTGAATAAACGGTGGTATGCCCTTGTTGCTGTCATTCTTCCGCTGCTTGTAGGGCTCTCAAGAATCTATCTGGGAGTACACTGGCCCCTTGATACCGCCCTAGGTTACCTGCTCGGCTTCTGCTTTGCCATCTATATCTACCCCCTGATATACCGTTTCTATGCGACCGGCTCAAGGCGGCAGCTCCTCTCACTGATCGGGGCGATCAGCTTTGCGGCAGTCTCCCTGGTACTGATTCAATTGGAACCGACCTCAGCCGATGCTGCCGAGAACGTCATTGATCTGCTGAAAACCACATCCCTGACTGCAGGCCTTCTCACAGCAATCTGGGCTGCCGATTTCACGCAGGTTCCCGGAACCGGCGGGAATCCTGGGATCAAAGTAACCCGCTATCTGGTGGGATTGCTCACAACGCTGATCATCCTGGCCGGCAGCAAACTGGTACTGCCCGACACCTCCGCAATGACTGCCCTGCGCTATTTCCTTACCGGTATCTGGGCTTTCGGGGCATATCCCTATCTCGGGCAGCGTTTCGCCCTCTTCAGTCCGGAGGATGCTTCACAGTAATCGGCATATTGTCATTTGCAATGGTAACACAGCATTGACGCAACCGTTTATTTAGATAATAATCTAAATAAGGAGTGGTATGGCGAATGTTTTCAGGGCCCTGTCGGACCCGACACGAAGAAAGATTCTAAAACTGCTGCAGCAGGGTGATCTCAATGCAGGCGATATTACCGCAAACTTCTCCATGAAAGCACCATCGGTCACCCATCATCTGCACATCCTGCGGGATGCAGGACTGGTGCAGAGTGAGCGCAGCGGCCAGCAGATAATCTACTCCCTCAACACCACCGTCCTGCAGGAGGTGATCAATTGGATTCTTGATCTTCAGGAGAAAGCGGAATGAAGAAACTCAGTTACCTCTACATACCGGTTGCCCTCTCTCTCATCGGCACTGTCATGATTTACTCAAGGCTGCCCGAGGAGGTTCCGATGCACTGGAACATCCATGGAGAAATTGACAGCTGGAGACCACGCTATTTTGTCTTTTTCACGGCTCTGCTGCCCGGGTTATTCACCCTTCTCCTCCAGATCATTCCGAAAATCGATCCCAAAGCACCCAATTTCCTTCGTCACCGAAAAGCCTACACGATTGTCTCGGTCATCACCATCATCTTCCTCATAGGCGTTCACTGGACAACCCTGCTCCACTCACTGGGATTCCCGCTTAAGATAGATGTGATCATCCGTCTCATGCTGGGCGTGCTGTTCATTCTGATCGGGAACTACCTCCCCCAGGCAAAGCCCAACTACAGTTTCGGTATCAGGATTCCCTGGACTCTTGCTGACGATACTGTCTGGCGGAAAACTCACCGGATCGGCGGTTTTCTCTTCGTGATTACAGGGATCATTGCCATACTGACAGTACTGTTCACTCTGCTGCTGCCGGAAGAGTTGCGGTACGGAATAGGACTGCGGATATCCTTCTGGGTAATTGCCGGTACCACCATTGGTACCATAGCGGCTGTTACTGTCTATGCCTACCGGGAATTTGTCAGAAAAGCGCGCTGAAACGCTTCAGAGCAACTTCTCAACATCCTCCCTGGTAAGCTTCATAGCGGCTTCGGGATCCTTTTTCAGGGTATCCGAGAGCGAGATATTCTTCTTGCCATGCTTGAGATAGACGCCGTATCGGCCATTGTTCAGGGTAAGGGTTTCACCTTTACTGCTCTTTCCGAACTCTTTCAGAACAGCCGATCCGTTCTTTCCCCGTTTGGGGATGGCAAGCAGCTCAAGGGCGCGTTCGATAGTAACGGTATAGACATTGTCCTCCTTGCGGAGGGACCTGAAATCACCGTCATGCCCGATATAGGGCCCGAATCGGCCGATGTTGGCAATTACCGGCTTCCCAGTCTCAGGATGGCTGCCCAACTCCCGAGGAAGGGATAGCAGAAGGCTGATTTCGTCCAGTGAGAGCTCTTCTGCCTTTTTACCGGTTGGAAGGCTAGCCCTGCGGGGTTTTGGGTTCCCGTCACTCACCTCCCCAAGCTGGAAATAGGGTCCGTAGCGACCTACCAGGAAATATATCGGCTTACCCGTCCTGGGATCATACCCCATTGGTTCCGGTCCCTCCTTCTGCAGCTGGATCAGCTTCTCAATATCCTCATTCGTAATATCGGCCGGAGTGAGTTCCTCCGGTATTGAGGCATGCAGCTCCTCACCGCTCTTCTCATCCTGACAGAGTATATAGGGACCGAACTTGCCTATCCGAATACCGTCAACAACGGTAATCTGCGGCAGGACAATGGTTCTTGATTCTGCCGGATTGATCTTGCTCTCCCGGTCGGCAACTTCCTGTTTCAGTCCCCGCCTGCCGTTATAGAACTTCTTCAGATAGGCTAGGCGGTTAACTTCCCCACGGGCTATCTTGTCCAGCGTATCTTCCATCTCCGAAGTGAAATCATTGGTGATCAGCTGTGGAAAGTTTCGTTCCAGCAACTGGATAACCCCGAAACCGATGAATGTGGGGACAAGTGCGGTACCGCTCTTGCGGACATACTTGCGTTCAAAGAGGGTATTTATGATGGCAGCATAGGTAGACGGCCGGCCGATTCCGAGTTTCTCCAGCTCCCTAACCAGCGTAGCCTCAGTAAAGCGGTTGGGCGGCTTTGTATCATGCTGCAGCGGTGTGAGCTTCTCCAGACTCAGCTGCTGTCCGGTTTCAAGCGCAGGAAGGAATGTCTCCTTGTTGTCAAGGGCAGCCTCAGGGTCATCCTTGCCCTCTACATATACTCTGAGGAAACCTGGAAACAGAATCCTTGTTCCCGTAGCAGAGAACCGGGCATTCCCGGCTTCGATACGGGCGGTAGTGATCGCCTTCTCGGCATCAGCCATCTGGCTGGCAAGCGTGCGCTTCCAGATCAGGGTATAGAGGCTGCGTTCCCGTCCCTCAAGCCCGGTCGCATCGGGATGCACACAGATTTCACCGGCCGGGCGTATGGCTTCATGCGCCTCCTGGGCCGACTTCGAAGCGGCATTGAACTGCCGGGGATGTTTTGTGAGAAACTCCTTCCCGAACGAAGCGGCAACGGCATTGCGGGCAGCCTGGATACCCTCTTCACTGAGTGCCGGTGAATCGGTTCGCATATAGGTAATCAACCCGCTCTCATAGAGTCGCTGGGCGGTGCGCATCGTCTCCCTGGCTGACAAACGCAGCTTGCGGTTGCTCTCTTGCTGGAGCGTGGACGTGGTGAACGGCGGTGCCGGACGGGTTTTGCTATGCTTCTCCTGAATTTCTGATACCAGCCAATCCTGCTGCCTGAGATTGTCAATCAAGGTAAGTACGCTCTGTTCATCAAGGCGGATAACACCCGTTTTCTCCCGGTAGGCCCCGCTTAGGGAATCAAAATCCTTACTGCCTGCAACTCTTCTGCCATCGACACTCTCTAGCTTAGCCTCGAAGTGGTAATCATCCACATCATCACAGCGACAGAGCAGAGCCTTCGCATCCCAGTACGATGCGGAAGAGAACTTCAACCGTTCACGTTCCCGGTCGACGATAAGCCGAAGACCCGGGGACTGCACTCGTCCCGCTGACAACCCGAAAGCTATCTTTTTCCAGAGCAGCGGAGACAGCGTATACCCGTAGAGCCGGTCGAGAATACGGCGAGTCTCCTGGGCATTGACCAGGTTCTCATCAAGTTCCCGTCCCGATTCGAGGGCTGTGCGGATCGCAGAACGGGTAATTTCATGGAAAACCATACGTTTACAGGGGATTTTCGGGGCAAGCAGCTCTATGAGATGCCATGATATGCTTTCCCCCTCACGATCCTCATCAGTGGCCAGCAACAGCATATCAGCATCTTTCAGCTGCTTCTTCAACTCTCGTATGACCTTGCTCTTGCCCCGAGGCAACACATAGAGCGGTGCAAAATCATTATCGACATCAATACCGAGCTTTGCCCACTCCTCGCCTTTGTAGGCTTTGGGAATGTCGGCCGCGGATTGGGGGAGATCACGCACATGCCCGATACTCGCTTCCACCATATAGTTGTCCGGCAGAAATCGACGTATCGTTCGTGCTTTCGTAGGAGATTCAACAATTACCAGTACTTTCCCATCCATTAACAATTCCCTTTTTATAATAGTATGAAATTCAATGGTTCTCTTTGTACCTATCAAACTTGCTCTTAGTCAAGGGGGAATTCAAAAGTTGGCGGCTATTACGCTTTGAGTATCATTCAGGATAACTCTGAAGCCCCCCTGCAGGATCATAAGAGATGAACGTCCTGAAATCCCGGTTCGGCAGCAGAAAGAGACCGGGGATACTGCAGAGCACCATGCAGCCGGAAATCACCAGGGGTATGGGGAGGAACTCACCGAGCCAGCCGCCCATAGCCATGGCAATGGGCATCATGCCGCTGAGCAGCATGCTCAGCAGGCTGAAGACCTTGCCCCGCTTATCAGGATCTACGGTAAGCTGCATAATCGTCTGCAGCAGGATATTTACCACCATATTGAACATGCTGCACACCAGGCCAAGGGCCAGCATGACCGGATAGATGCGAATGAGAGGAAGGATGGCATAGAGCATGGTAAAGAGCAGCAGGGAGCCGACAAACCAGCGGAAGCGCTTCTCCGGTGCAATCTTCCTCACCGAGACAAGCAGCATCCCCAGGAGGCTGCCCACGGCTGATACGGCCATGAAGATTCCGTACCGGGCGGGACCGAGCATCTCTTCCTGCTGAAAGAGCGGCAGGAGCAGCACAATTCCCGCAGACGCGAAGAAATTGAGAATAGCACCCACGATCATCAGCACCCGGATTCCCTTCTGGTCCCAAACGTACCGGTACCCCTCTTTCAGATCCTCAATGAAGGGCTGTTTGATCACGGCATGTTCCCTGCGCGGATTTCGTATGAATACCTCCGAGGCACTGGAGAAGATATATGATATACCGTTAAGCAGGAACATCAGCGGTGCACCGAGGGTCACATAGAGGAATCCCCCGATGCTGTTGCCGGCTATCCGGCTACCAGAGTGGATCAGTGCAAAGGCTGAATTGCCCCGCTCAAGCTGATCCCTCGGAACCAGGTCGGGAAACAGCGCTCCGGCAGCTGGGTCGAAGAAACCGGCACAGAGCCCCAGGACAACACCAGCTGAAAATACCATCCAGATCTCAAGAATCCCGCGTAGAGCCGCCACACCGACAAGGGTCACACAGATACCGCGGATCAGGTCCATAAAGACCAGGATGAGTTTCCGGTTGTACCTGTCTGCCACAACACCTGCAACCGGAGCCATGATGATACGGGGTATCAGGGAGACTGCCATGAGGGTTCCCATCATCCCGGTAGATCCGGTGACAGCCAGAATCCAGAAACCCAGGGCTATCTCGTAGAGGAGATCCCCCATCATTGAGACCAGCCCCCCCTGCCAGAGCAGCAGGAAATCTCTATTCCACAGTTTTTCGGCTTTTTTAACCCTCTCTGCAGATACAATAGTATCGGTCTGATCCTCAGCCATTGGTGCTCCCCGTATCTTTACCTGTACCCATACTAGAGGCTGAGTTGCGCTTTGGCAAGCAGAATATTCCCCTTTGGCATGGACTGCTCAATGGATCGCACGGACTGTCAGTGAACCGTTCTGCAGCTTTCGCAGGGTCCGGGTTATCATGATGAAGCTGAGCATTGCTGCCAGCCCGTTTCCGGTAACTATTCCGAACCAGACGCCGTATATCCCCCAGTCAAAGAGATAGACATAGATCAGGACCGCCGGTACACCGAGAATGATCATCCGCAGCAAAGTCAGTATCAATGCGGGTATCGGATACCCTATTGCCTGGTAGATATTGCGGGCAAAGACCCCGATTACCGCAAAAATCATGCTAAAGGCCAGGACCTGGGTCTCCCGTACCGCATAATCGACCACCTCCGGGATATCGCTGAGACTGCCGAACAGCAGCGGGGACAGCAGCACAAAGAGTCCGGCAAGGATGATTACTGCACCTAGGCCAAGCAGCAATGCCTTGTTCCAGGTCTCACGGCAGCGGGCAATGTTTCCCCTGCCTGAATTCTGTCCCACAATGGTGACAATTGCCGATCCGATGGCGAATATGGGGATAAAGATCATCTGCTCGAACCGACCGTAGAGGGAGAAGGCGGTCAGGGCTAACTGATCAATTGCAACGACAATCCGGTTGAAGATAAGGAAAGAGAGTGCCATGACAATCATGCCGACAGCCTGCGGGAAACCGATTGTTATGATCTCCCTGATCACCTTACCACTTACATTGCGCCATTTCCAGTGGATGGGAACCGTGGTCTTCTTCCTGAGGAAGATAGTGACCACATAGCAGATTGATGCTGTCTGGGCAATTACTGTCGCAAGAGCGGCGCCCTTAACCTTCAAATCGAGCAGGAAGATGAATATCGGATCGAGGATGATGTTGCCTATCGTCCCGAAAATCATTCCCCACATCAGGTATTTCATCTGGCCTTCACCCTGGAGGATTCCGAACAGTATGTTTCCGACAAACATCACGACAACTCCAGGAACGATGAAGCGGATATACTCCAGGCCATGGACGGCATAATCGCCCTCCGCCCCGACTATCATGATGATCTGTTTATCAAATACATATGTCCCGATAAGAAAGAACAGCGCGATGGCCGCAGCTATGAGAATTCCCGATTCGGCAGTTCTGTCCAGAACTGTGAAGTTCTTTTTCCCGATTGCCCTGGCAACCATTGAGCTGGTACCGACCATGAGACCGTTTGAGACTGCGATTGCCAGGAAGACAATTGGAAAGACCAGGCCGGTCGCCCCGAAGTAGGAGGGGTCCGACTTATCGATGAGGCTTATGAAGATGGCGTCAACCACATTGTAGATCATCTGAAACAGCATGCCTGCCGCTATAGGCAGGGCTAGCCTGATGATGAGTCTGATAATCGACCCGTCAAACATGCCCGCTATGGTTTTCTGCTCAACAGCCGCAGCTGTCCCCTGCTCTTCCCTGCTTTCTCTTGTCTGCTTATCTTTCATACTGCCCACTCCAACCATCAGGGATAGTAGGGAGTTACTGGAAAATAATCAATATAGTAACGTGATAAACATACCCTTTACCAATAGTATGCTATCAACACAACTTTTCATCCCCAGCATCTTCGGATATGATGCGGAGTATGAATCTGATCTCAATGGTCGATATGGCAAAAACTGTCAAGGATTCCCCGCTGTTCTCGAATGTGAGCCTGGGGATTGATCTCGGGGAGCACATAGGTCTAATCGGGGAAAACGGGAGCGGGAAATCGACATTTCTCCGTCTTGTTACCGGTGAGATTCTTCCTGATGAGGGGACCATAGCCAGGAATCGTGCCATCAGCTGCAGCATGCTTTCCCAGCATCCCGGCTTTCCCGGAAACCCGACGGTTCGACAGGCTCTCTACAGCGGTAAAGCCGACGGGATAAGACTGCTGAACCGGTATCATGCATATATCGGCACCCTCCAGGACAAAGAGTCAACCGCAACAGACCCAGGTGCTGATACTGCAGCAGGACTATCCGCTATCACCGACGAGATGGACCGGGAACACGGCTGGGAGATTGAGAACAACTATCTCTCCTTGCTCTCTGAACTCCGTATCCCTGATACGGGGCAACGGGTTGATACTCTTTCCGGCGGAATGCGCAAGAAAGTTGCCCTTGCCCGGGCACTTGCCGTCAAACCAAATCTGCTGATCCTTGACGAACCGACAAACCATCTCGATATCACTACCATTGAATGGCTGGAACGCTACCTGCAACAGATGAGCGCGGGTATAATTATCGTGACGCATGATCGCTACTTCCTGGATGCAGCCTGTGAGAGGATATTTGAGATTGACCGGGGCAATATTCACACTTACCGAGGAAACTACTCTGACTTTGTCACGCATCGTACCCGGAGAGACCGGATAGAGGCCGCCGGACAGCGGCGAATCGAAGCAATGCTGAAAAATGAGCTGGAGTGGCTGAAACAGGGACCCAAGGCAAGGACCGGCAAGGACCGCGGACGTAAACAGCGTATTCAGGATCTGATGGACAGCCGCATTGCGGCAGGAGCCGCAGAGGCTGATTTCAGCTCATCCCGGAGGAGACTGGGCAAGAAGGTTCTGGAACTGCACGCTGTGAGCAAGTCCTACGGGGATTCCGTGGTGATCAGCCCTTTCTCCTACAGTTTCAAGCAGGGGGAGCGGATAGGGATCATAGGACCCAACGGATCTGGCAAGAGCACCCTTCTCGACCTCATGACTGCGACAATTCCCACTGACACCGGCAGACTTGATTGCGGAATGCATACCTGCTTCGGGTATTATGATCAGCTTAATCGAGGATTCAACGCAAGACTCACTGTCCTGGAGTATATTAGCGAAGTCGCGGATGTCATTGATACGGGTATGCAGGGCAACCTCAGCGCACCAGCCTTTCTCAGGCTTTTTGGCTTTCCCGACTCCTTTCATCGTATAGCTATTGAACGACTCTCCGGAGGTGAGCGGCGGAGACTCTACCTCATCAGGATACTGATGAGCAACCCGAATTTCCTGGTTCTGGATGAGCCAACCAATGATCTTGACCTGCCGACACTCTCACGCCTCGAGTCGTACCTGCAGAGTTTCCCCGGTACTCTTATCATCGTATCCCATGACCGGGCTTTTCTCGACAGAACCACGGATTATCTCTTCATCCTGAACGGGAGCGGTTCTGTTACCGGATATGCCGGCACCTACTCCCAGTATCATATTGATATGTCCCTGCCGGAAGACCCGGCAGTGGTGGAGAGCACAACAGCAACAAAGCCTGAAACCCGCATAAAAGAACGCAAACGGGCACTGACCTTTCGTGAGCTGAAGGAGTATGAGGGCCTGCTGGATGAGATTGATACACTTGAGCAGGAAAAGGAGGCCCTGGAGCGCTTCTTCATTGAACAGCCTGAGAGTGAGCTGCTTGGTGAGAAGACACAGCGGTATCACTTGCTGATCAAAGAGATCGACAACAAGAGCACACGCTGGGAGCAGCTGGCAGAGATTGCCGAGGCTTAAGAGCTCCCACTCTATTGACAATGAAGCAACCACAACAGTAAGGTAACACGATACTGCAGGAAGGAGATTGCATGATGTACGTATCACACAGAGATGAAATTACGAAACGGGAAATTGAGAATCCAGCCATGAAGCATGTCACCAAGCAGGTCCTGATCGGTCCCGAACAGGGATGGAAGGATTACGTGATGCGGATGTTCACCCTCAGTTCTGGGGGATATGCCCCCCTGCACAGCCATGACTGGCCACATATCATCTATGTCGTCGAGGGCACGGGCAACATCATCATGAATGGCAGTGACAATGCTGTGCGGTCAGGATCAACAGCCTATGTACCTGCAAATATCGAGCATCAGGTCCGCAATACCGGTGATGGGAAGTTCGTATTCATCTGTATCGTTCCGGAATACGGCGATGCCTGATACAAAACGCCTGGCTAGTATATACTTTTCTGCGGTACTGCTGCACTGGCTATCCACCTATTTCATGCAGGTCATCGGTTCCGCGGTACAGCGAACGAGATTGTTTAACTGGCTGGAGATGATACCGATGATCCTTATCGGCACCTTCTTGTTATTCAGGATTTCGCGCCAGCAACGCGCCATTTCTAAGGAAGCAAGCGCATGCTGAGCATACGGCAGCAGGAGTTGTGGCGTTCAGTGAAGTTCCTGCTCTTCTCAGTCAGTGCCGGTATTATCGAGATATCAAGTTTTACCCTGCTCAATGAGCTAACCGATTGGGATTACTGGCCCAGTTACCTCATAGCCCTGATATTGTCAGTGCTGTGGAACTTCGTCCTCAACAGGCGGTTCACCTTCAGGTCGGCAAACAATGTACCGGTCGCAATGCTCAAGGTGCTTGCTTACTACAGCGTATTCACTCCGGCAACCACTATTCTGGGTGAGCACCTTGCGGGAACACTCCTCTGGAATGCCTACCTCGTCACGGGTATCAATATGCTGCTCAACTTCACGACAGAATACCTCTATGACCGCTTTTATGTATTCGGGAAGAGCATCGATACCAATGATCTGGTGAAGCGAGAGAGGGTTTCACCACAGCCGCTCCAGGATCCGGAGCCTGATCAGGAGCTGCCGTGAGATCATCATCTCAGTGGAAGCGATACCAATACCTTGAGGCATCCCGCTACCATCGAACGCCCTATCTGAGTTTTTCGGTTCAGCCTGCATAGCAGTAGATGCAGGCATGCGAGCATGTACGATAGCTGCCGATGTCAATACTCCCGGCACAGCGGCAGAGTGCGCGCTGGTTCCTGTCCCTCCCTGCTGATATCCGCTCTCCCGAAATGGCTGCCAGCAGTCCGGCATCAATGCAGCCTCCCCGGGTGATACCGTACTGGCTCAGGTCAACTTCCTCACAACATGTCTGCAGCGCTATACGAAAGCGTTCACCGACGGATGAAACTGTTCCTGCCAGGCTGGTGATCTCCTCTTCCCGCGGCACTCGGATGCCACTGCGGCTGCACTGCTTTCGGATCTTGCGGTAGATATCGATAAAGCTTATGATACAGGTCTCCGTGTAGCCTGCAAGCATCCCGGAAATACGGGAGAACTGTTCCTGGTGGTAGGATACCGGGAACTCTTCACTGATCAGGACGGGGTCGTAGCGCCAGATGACCCGATGGGTCCCAAGGCGGCGGGAAAGTGCCCTGAAATCTTCAATGGCGACATTGACCGCCGGAATGCCTGGTTCCACCCTCTCACCATAGCCGTTTATTGTGTAGAGAAAATAGTAGGGATACTCCTGCAGGGCATCGAGGTGCTGCATGAACGGACCGGCATATTTTGTCCAGAACACAATCCCGTCAACATCGGATCTCTTCAGGGATACCCGACGCACCTGGGTGCGGTTGCGTGGATTCACAACATCTGCATACCCCTGCTGCAGGCAGTCTGCAAACCATTCACCATGGCATCCCGGAATATCGGTTCTGCGGCTGGCACTGATTATCATACCACAGCGTATCGCTGACTGAAGAAAATGTACATCCCAACCCAGCTTTTATGAGGAACGTGCCTGCCCATCCTCCTGTCAGCCTGAGAATGATACTGGCAAAGTTGCCCCACATATACTAGGATAACAGATGTATCTTGCTATGATGAGGAGCTGATTGTTATGCGGCAGAAGGATAGTTCACAGAACAGGGCAGGAAGGATATTCATAGTGGCACTGGTTCTGCTTGTGGTAGCCATGTTTCTTGTGATGATCAGGAACTACCTGATTGCCCTCATTCTTGCAGCGATAATTGCCGGGCTGCTCATGCCCTCGCACCGATGGATCAGCAGGAAAATGCACGGGCACCGGAATCTCTCTGCCGCAGTGGTCCTTGTCCTGCTGGTACTCATTATCGGGATCCCCCTGCTGGGAATCGGAGCCCTGGTTACCAACGAGGCAATCAAGGTCGGCAACATGATTGCCCCCTGGGTTACGAAGCAGATCCAGGAAGGTTCGACTCTGCAAGACCTGCTGCAGTCGCTACCCTTCAGCGACCGGCTTGAACCATTCATGGAGAGCATTATTGCGCGTATCGGTCAGTTTGGCTCCTCGCTGGGGAATCTCATTGTCAGCAATATCCCCAACCTCACGAAAGGGACAATCAATATCTCCCTGAACATATTCATCTTTCTCTATGCACTCTATTATTTCCTGATCCATGGAAGCGATACGGTTTCCAGGCTGCAGGAATACCTCCCGCTGCAGGAGCGTGACAGTGAGCTTATCCTGGAGAGAGGCGTAACGGTTATTCGAGCTTCCCTCAAAGGCATCCTGGTAATCGGTGTGCTGCAGGGAGTGCTGATAGCCCTTGCCTTCTGGATAATCGGAATTCCAGGGGCAGCGTTCTGGGGTGCGGTAGTGGTGATTCTCTCTGCCATTCCTGGCGTTGGCACTCCCCTTATCTGGCTTCCGGCTGCAATATACCTCTTCTCTATCGGCCAGACCGGTTGGGCAATTGGCCTGATTGCCTGGGGCTTTCTTGTGGTGGGCTTGATTGACAACATCCTTCGCCCAGTCGTTGTCGGGCGCGGGGCAAAACTGCCGGATCTGCTTATTCTTGTCAGCATTCTTGGCGGGTTAAGTCTCTTCGGGGCATCAGGGATCCTGATCGGGCCGGTAATTGCCGCCCTTGTCGTCACGGCCCTCGATATCTACAGACAGATTTTCAGTCGGGAGCTGGACAGGTCTGCAGATAGAGCGGACAGCACTGAACAGCAGTAGCAGTACAAATCAGATTCAACAGCATGAGGTTGCAATGGGTTTGAAAAAATTTCTGATTACGGGAACCTTTCCGGTGTCCAGATCGTCTAATGGGACAGAACGGATGGAGATGTGATAATTGGATGCTGCAGATGGATGAGAAGTGGAAAACGATCGAAGAGTGGATGGATGCGTACGCAACTCGAATCACCCGTGTAGTTACCGGTATGCTGGGTGACGAAGAGCAGGCCCGGGACCTGGTCCAGGAGCTCTTCGTGAAAATCTACTTCAATCTGGATAAGTTCGAAGCAAAGAGCACGCCGTATACATATCTCTACCGGATAGCAGTCAACATGGCTCTTGATTGTAAAAGAGCACGTGCCAGAGAGGCTGAAAGAACATTTTCAGGCAGCAGTACGGCAGAAACCGATATGCTGGAGAGAGTTCCCGACAGCAACCACAGCAGCAAGCCGGAGGAATCGCTTATGGAGAAGGATACCATACAGCGGATTCGCAATACCGTTGATACGTTGAAAGAGCCGTTCCGTGAGACGGCAATACTGTTCTATCTTGGTGAGTTGTCACTGGAAGAGATCAGTATGGTTACGGGGGATCCTACAGGTACTGTCAAGAGCAGACTGTACCGTGCCCGAAAGCAGTTGCAGAAAGCGCTGATTGCCAGTGAACTCTCTGCACAGGAGGTTGGATATGGCCGGTAGAAAGAGCAGGCATCATACAACTGATGAGATGATCCGGAAAACTCTCGAACGCGGATATCGTGGAATTTCATTCAACCGGGAGGAAGCGGTCCGGGACAGGATCCGGGAAATCATCAACGGCAAAGAGCCGTTGGTAGCCGACAAAAGGCAGGATACCGGTTCAGAGAAGTTCTTTACCAAGCGGAAGGAAGCGTCTGCAAACCTCTTTTCCGGCAGGATGTTTACCATCCTCGGCACTGCAGCAGCTGCGGCCTTCCTTGTTGCTACCCTCTATGTCACGACATTTCTTTCAGCTCCTCAACGGCCCTATATTACTATTGCTGAAAACAGTGAACTGGTACTCAGCGGTGAAGTGCCTTTTGCTGCCGTCCACTATGCCGTCCATGAACCGGTGGGGCTGAATACCGATACCGGTAGAGCAGGCCAGCAGTGACAAGTGCTCCGGCTGGAGTATTCATCACAACACAACTACGGAGAATACCATGAAGGTTAATATTACCAATAACAGAACAAGATATATTATAGTGATTATTGCAGTGGTCTCCCTTGCGGCCATTGCGGCAGGAGTCTATCTTATATCGCCATATCTGATGCTCAATACCATCAACAGGGATTTCAGCGAAGGCGAGTACCAGCACGCGGTTGACCGTTCAGTCAAGCTCATGCAGCGATTTCCAGCTTCTAAGGAGGCCCGAAGCGCCGCTTCGCAGGTGATGCAGCATATCGAGTATGGCAGCAGCGAGGTAATCATCGGCAACAGTTTCATGTTCAGATCCGGCTCCGTTGATGGTGCCTATACCATTTCAAGTGAGGACTATCCCTTTCTCTTTGATCTGTTCGAACGGGTAGCCGGAAAGCAGAGAAATCCTATGTGGAAGTGGAATGTCTATGAGTGGATGGGCGATACAGCCATGAAGGTTGACGACCTTCCCCGGGCTGAATCCTACTACCTGAAGGCTATTGCAGGATTTGCCGGGGAGCAGAGAAGTTTCAGGATCAGTTGGCTGCAGCTCAATCTCATCGAAATCTACGCTGAAATCGGCAATGAAGCCAAGGCCCGGGAAATGGCTGAATCCCTGATAGATGATCCTGATACTCAGGATATGGACAGGGCGGCTGCCCTCTCCTGGCTTGGCGTGCTGCAGCTGGAATCCGGTGAAAGGGGTGCGTCGGAAATCTCCTTCACAGCTGCTCAGGAGTTGACCCGGAGAGCCCTCGAATCAATCCCCCAGTCAGACGACCGGAAACAGGCTGTTACCGACGCGGCTATCCAGCCGGCATATATGCGGGCTGCTTGGGGCCTGAACCAGCTTGAGCTCCTTGATTTCAGCGATTCGCATCCTGAAGAGACAGCTGCCCTGACGGTGCGTATTGAGAAGCTGGGAGAACCACTGGCCGACGTACGGTTCCTCCTGCGGCCTGCTGAACTGATGGACTCCTTCTCAACGAATGAATTCAACAATGGAATGTATCCGACAACTGTAACGGATGGTTCCGGTGAAGCTGAGTTCGCGCCGGTGATGCCGGGAGAGTATGAGCTTGTGCTTATGGCTGATGCCGACTTGTTGTATGATATCGGGGCAGTTGGAATACCCGAGTCCGTGGAGCTCTCAGAGGGAGAACAGAAGGTCATTGAGATATCACTGCGTGAGAAGGTAAAGATTCTCACTCCCGCGGAGCCGGTTGAACTCACCTACGGCAACAGCCTGGAAATGGCCTGGGAGACCTATCCCGGGGCAGTGGATTATGGGATCGAGGCAGTCTATTTCACAGGGGATGAGCATAAGCGTTTCTCCTCATCGGTCGGCATGGAGCTTCAGAGGACCGAGAATACAAGCATCAACTGGGACACCGATGATTCGGAGCTGACCTTCAGGCTTGGGGTGTACAGTCCGGAGAGAGTGTATCCGGTAGCTGTAGCCGGGCTTTTTCATCCGGATGCCTACTTCTCCCTTGCCGTCACCGCCTATGGCGATAATGGCCTGGTGCTGTCGGACAGTGACGGCCTGATCTATGACAACAGCGGCATCTACCCCCTCTTTCACATCCTGGAGCCAGAAGATTCCCGGCTGGTCCCCGAAGGTGACCGCCTGCTGCTGCAGGGTGAATATGAGGAGGCCCTGGAAAGCTACCGCAGCGCCGCTGCCGAAGGCGATGCAGCTGCGGCTGCATCTGCCGAAGCGCTCGAAAGAGCCCTTGAGTTTCAGTGAGACCGGATCCTGCCGGTCACTGCACGGCACATCTTTATAGCGATAAAGTGAGACGTAAGGCGGAACTGCTCAGGTAGTTTCCGCCTCGCTGTTTTTCTCGACAAAGAGTGTCTGGGTCGGGTAGGCAAACTCAATTCCCAGGCGGTTGAATTCCGCATAGATTCTCTGGTTGATGCTCTGCTGCACATCCATGTAGACAGGATAATCAGGTACCGGTACATAGTAGACCGTCTCATAATCAAGAGAAAAGTTTCCAAAACCCTTGAAGTGCGATCTGTCACAGACAACCCCGGCAATCACGGTTGTTGACTCCACAATGTCACGGATAATACCCGGAATGGCCTCCACATGCTCCTGCGTAGTCTGATAGGTGACGCCAATCGAGAGCACTACCCTTCTACGCTCCATCTTCTTGTAGTTGTGCACCTTTGAGTTTGCCAGATCGGAGTTTGAGACAATGAGTATTTCCCCGTTCAATGTCCGTATCCGGGTAGTCTTTATGCCGATTTTTTCCACGACACCGAGTTTGTCATCGAAAGCGATGAAATCACCAATCAGGAAGGGCCTGTCAAAGAGAATGACAAAGTAGTTGAAGAGATCCCCAAGTATACCCTGGGCTGCTATGGCAACAGCGATACCTGAGACACCAAGTCCAGCGACTGCTGCAGTGACATCAAACCCAAGATTGGCCAGGAGAAATATGATGCCGACTATCCAGAAGATGAGTTTGACCAGGATCAATATGGGACGGAGATTCTTAGCCTGATCTGCCTTTGATTCATCACAGAAATACTTATCGAAACTGATCTCAAGTCCTTTATTGATTGCACGAATGACCACTATAACGATCACTGCAGTAAAGAATCCGTCAACTACCAAGGCTGCTCTGTCAGTGAATCTCAACGTGGAAAGCGCTCCGGACAGCAGCCCGAGAAAGAGGAACGGCAGAACGATTTTCTGCACGAACCGCAGCATCACCAGCGGTTTGAGACGGGGAATGAGTGTTTTCCGTCTACTCTCCTGTGCTGTGCCGGCTGTCTCGTCTGCAGTCGGGGTGGTATCCGGTTCCAACGCCCCGGAATTGCGAAGGGCTTCGTTTATCGCTTCGCGCTTCCGGATGACTCTTCTCAGAATCAGGTTGATCAGGAGCAGCAGTACTGCTCCAGCAACTACTATTGTCAATGCCAGCATATAGTCGCCGACACTGTTATTCCAGTAGATGTTTTTAATAATTGTTGTATTCATATGCACAGTATAAAAGATACGTGAGAGGAAATCCAGACCATCCTAACAAATCATGCCTTGCGACCCTGTGATTCGCTCAATCCCCATAGTTCTGCATGCACCTGCGGGTGAAATCTTTTTTTTTGCTGTATATC